>CAZTOF010000481.1:0-5248 GCA_964615515.1 uncultured Gemmatimonadaceae bacterium | reverse complement strand
GGGTGGGGCCATCGGCGGAGCGCTAACGCTAACGCCGGCTTCCCCCCTCCCGTTTCCGTTCGCGCAATGCCCTGAACAGTTTCTCGATCTCCCGCCGGAAAATCTCGCACGCTTCCTCCATCGTGATGCGTCCGGACTCGACCGCGGCAAGAAGACGCGTCTTCATCCCGGCGATCGCCGCACTCACGCGCCGGGCCTCTTCCCGGGTGATGGTTCCGCGCCGCACCTCTTCGCGGAGGCGCCTGTTGGCCGCGGCCTGGATGTCGTCCAGCGGGTTGTGGTCGACGGCGTCGTGGGCCTCCTGGAGGGCGAGCCGCAACGCCTCGACGTCCACCAGTTCCTCCTCGGGCTCGGCCACGTCCGAACTGCAGTACACGAGGCCGAGGGACAGCAGGGCCAGGGCCCCGCAGGACAGGACGGTCCGGAACCAGCGTGGGATGGTGGAAGTGGTCATCGACGGATCTCCTTTCGGGGCTGGTGCTCAGCACCGCGTGGTCGTGGGCGAAGTGCTCTTGGCCAGGGTGGGCCTACTTGCGGGAAGCTGGGGCTGCCATCTAAGACAAGCCCCTGACGAGCCTGGGCGCAAGGTGATGGGGGAGAACCGGTTCGGGGGGCCTCAGGAACCCTGTCGGCGGGCCCCGCGCGGTGCAGCCGCCACATCTGCACGTACTCCACGCCGAGCGAATCGGTGGCGCGACCGAGGATGTGGTCCTCACCGATTTCGTGGACTCGGAGGCCGGGGGGCGTTTCGACGAGGCCGAGGACGCGTCCGTCCGGGTCGAACACGGTCCACAGGGGATTCGCGCGTTCCTCGCCGGGCAGGTCGTATTCCCGCACCCAGAGATGGCCCAGGGCGTCCGCCGCGACCTGCGCGAAGGCCGGAAAGGTCTCCGCCACCGGCACTTCGGCAAAGTCCTCGCGCAGCTCCCGGCGCCGCTCGGCCTGCTCCGCGGGGGGTCCCGAAGAGCGAATTCGTCGTCGCCGGGGCCGGACACGAGAATGGCACCGCCCGGCGAGGCCTCCTCGACGCTGTTGCGCAGGTCGCCGGGGATCATCGTGCGGGCCGAAGTTCCCGTCGAGGTCGAAGACGGAAAGACGGTCTCCCTGCGAATACCATGCGATCAGCGAGTCGCCCTGCCAGTCCGCCACCGCGACCAGGCTGTTGAACTCGCCGGGCCCCTCTCCCTCTCATCCCCAGGTGGCCAGGTGCATCCCGTGGGCGTCGAAGACCCGCAATTCATGCGAGCCCCGGTTCGCGACGACAATGCGGCCATCGAAGAGCGTCATCGCGTCGCGGACCTCGTGGAGCTGGTACGGATCTTCGCCCTCGAGTTGGCCGATCGACACCGAAGGCACCGAATCGACGCGCCAGCCGAGCCTGGAGCCGTCAGGCGGCCGCGCGTTCTCGACTATGCGAATGCCGGCGCTGTCCCACTCCGTGGACCGGAGTTCGCTCGTGACGCTCCGGTCACCACACGCAGAAGCGGCCAGGGCGATTGCCGTCGCACCGATCGCGATTCTTATCCTTCGCTCCCGACAACCACGATCTTCTCGAGCAACACACTGCCGGTGGCGTTGCCGTGCAGACGATGTCGTTCCTCCGCCTCCGGACCTTCGCAGATTCCGCGCCAACGGCGTGCCGTGGGTCGTCGCCAAACCACGCAGATGTGCCGGTCGGAGGTACCGCTCGTTCCCCCGAGGGCGTTCGACATCGCAACCGCGCACCTGGCCATGGCCTCATCGCGGGCTGCCTCGTCGGGTTCTTCCGGATCGAGCCTGCATGCCTCCGGGTACACCGGCACGTCGGCAAGCGGCCGAGGGCGGTTCATCCTGCTCGAGGCGAGGTCCCAGTAGGCATATTCCCGCTTGCCGCTCCATGGCTCGTTCGGCTCCGCCCCAAGCGAATCCGGACCCCCGGGTCCCACTAATACGACCACCGTGTCCACCGGCGGCTCCATGGGGGCCTCCTTCGGAGCCGTCAGTTGCGTGTGCACATCGGTACCGCAGTACACCAGACCGAGAGGTAGCAGACACGCCGCCGCCCCGGCGACGCTCGCGCGGGTCCAGCGGGGGGTCGGATCGGTCGAACTTCCCTTCACAAGCATGCGTAGCCTCCTCTGGAGCGAAATGGAGTTCCTCCCGCTCGCGACACCGCTCGCGAAGGCGGGTGCGGGGGGTGTCGGCGGCCGGGACATCACTTCCAGCACATGGAGGAGTGATCCCGCATAGGCTCGGGGAGTGGACTTCGTGGCCGCTACGGCAAGCGCGTCGCACGACGCCTCCTCGGCGGCCCGCATTTGGCGGCGGGCCCACCATGCCACCGGGTTCCACCAGAAGGCGGAGCAGGCCAGCCATTCGATCCAGCGCACGAGGTGGTCGCGCCTGCGGACGTGCGCGAGTTCGTGCGCCAGCACCGCGCGGAGTTCCCGCCCGCCGAGGCCGTCCGCCAGGAACGAGGGGATCACGAGGCGGATACTGCCGCCGGTCCAGCATACCATCGGCGACACCCGTGCGGTCGTGGTGAGAACCTCCGGCATGCGCGCCAGGTCGAGCCTGCGCCCGATTTCGGCGACTTCATGCACGAGTTGGGGCGGAGTGGGGTGCGAGCTCCGTGCCAGCCGGCGTCTGAAGCGGAACGTTCGTACCAGGGTCCACCCGAGCAGCAGGGCGGTGACCGCGAGCCACACGGTCGCCAGTCCGGCCTTGGCATTCCCGGCGATTCGGGTGGGCAGCGGCCGTCAGGGGCGGAAAGGGGATCGTGCGCCGCGCCCTGGTGCTGTACTACTGCCTCAAGGACGATGACACACCTGCCTGGGCGCGCGGCGTGATCGTTGGTGCGTTGGGATATCTGATTCTACCGACAGATACGGTGCCCGATCCCCTGCCTGGGGGGTTAGTGGACGACCTCGCGGTGTTGGCAGCGGCTTTCGCGTTGGTCCTCGTGCACATCAAGCCGGAACACAGGCGTGCGGCAGAAGAGAAGATGAAGGAATGGTTCGGAGATGGAGAGGACGTGGCCGACGAGTGATTCCCCAGCGTCCCGTCCTCCCGGTCGTGGTCCCCGTGGGCCTCGTCGAGGGCAGGCCGATGGCCATCCCCGTACCTCGTTCAGTCCAGGGGGTGGAGAGATGCCAGCCGCTCGAAGGTGTCCGGGTACTTGCGGGCCATCAGGATGAGCGCGGTGGCGGAAGGAGGCGGCTTCGACCTGCCCTGCTCCCAGCCTTCAAGCGTTCGGACCGGTGTGCGGAGCATGGATGCGAACACGGCCCGCGACAGGTTGAGCTCCTGACGGATCCCCCTGATCCGTTCCGGTGAGAGCCCTGGTAGCGGTCCAGGTACTCGGGTGGTTCGCAACGTCCGCTTGCCAGCCCGGTGATCCCGGACTTCGCGCAAACCCTCAAGCACTTCCGCGACAATGTTCCTCTCAGCCATTGTCGATCTCCCTGACTGCGGCACGCCACGCGGCGATCTCTTCCGCCGTCAGGTCCTGCCTATCGCCCTTCGCGTAGATCGTCAGCAAGTAGATGTGGTCCTCGTGTGCCAGCCAATAGTAGATGACCCGGTTTCCACCCCGCTAAGGTGAGCCGCAAGGTGCCTGGTGAATGTCGAAGTCTCTACAAACAGCACAGTCAACTATACGCAGATTCCGTTGTCGGTGAAAGGACCTCCCCGGAGCATCTTCCCAAGCCCTCTCGGATCCGACCGTTTCGAGTCACCGAACGCTCCAGTTCCGTTCAAGGTTGACCCGCGCCCTCAGTGCCCGATCATCATTGCCCCCGCCTTGCCCCGCCGTCCCCGTTTCAGCACCTTATCGCGGCCACGGAAGTCGGGCCTGCAGGTGCCCCGGGATCCTGGGACGGGTCGTGCCCGGTCCGGTTCCCTCGCTCCGGCCCACCTTCCCGCGGCACCGCCCCGAACCCCCGCGAACGTCGACCGGAACCGCCGTCATGACCACAGCAACCTGGATCACCATGATCGTGATCATGGCGTTCGTATGGGGAGGCCTCGCGATGGCCATCCGCACCGCGATTCGGAAGGAATCCGCCAAGAGCGCCGATTAGGCAGCCCGTGGACGGAACCCTCCCGGCATTCGAGCGGCGATGCATCCAGGCTGGATCGCTTCGCTCTGTTGGTCACAATGTAAATGCAGCTTTACTAAATGTAAAGCATAGTATACAGTGGTTGCACCTTGCCTAGACGCTCCGACATTGACTCGATCCTGATCCTGGGGTCGGGTCCCATCGTGATCGGGCAGGCCTGCGAGTTCGACTATTCCGGCACCCAGGCCGTGCGCGCGCTCAAGGAGGAGGGCTTCCGGGTCGTGCTGGTCAACTCCAATCCGGCCACGATCATGACGGATCCGGACCTGGCGGACCGGACCTACATCGAGCCGCTGACGCCCGAGTGGGTGGAGCGGGTGATCGAGCGGGAGAAACCCGACGCGCTGCTACCCACGATGGGGGGACAGACCGCGCTGAACATCGCGATGGACCTGCATCGTCAGGGGGTTCTGGCCGCCCGCGGCGTCGAGCTGATCGGCGCCGACGAGCGTTCGATCGTGATGGCCGAGGACCGGGAGGAGTTCACCGCGGCGATGAACCGGATCGGTCTCGCGGTCCCCCACGGCGGCTTCGCCCGCAGCCTGGACGAAGCGCTCTCGATCATCGAGGACACCGGCTACCCGGCGATCATCCGGCCCTCGTTCACGCTGGGCGGCACGGGGGGCGGCGCCGCCTACAACCTGGCCGAGTTCGAGGCCCAGGTGCGCAAGGGGCTCGACGCCAGTCCGATCCGCGAGGTGCTCATCGACCGGTCGGTGATCGGCTGGAAGGAGTACGAGCTCGAGGTGGTCCGCGACGGGCTGGACAACGTAATCATCGTCTGCTCGATCGAGAACTTCGACGCGATGGGGGTGCACACCGGCGACTCGATCACGGTTGCGCCGGCGCAGACGCTCTCGGACGTGGAGTACCAGACCATGCGGGACGCCGCGATCGCGATCATCCGCGAGATCGGGGTCGAGGCGGGGGGGTGCAACATCCAGTTCGCGGTCAACCCCGAAGATGGCGAGATGCTGGTGGTGGAGATGAATCCGCGCGTGTCGCGGTCGTCGGCGCTGGCGTCGAAGGCGACCGGTTTTCCGATTGCGCGTGTCGGGGCCAAGCTGGCGGTCGGGTACCACCTGTACGAGCTCCCGAACGACATCACGAAGACGACGCCGGCGTCGTTCGAGCCCGCGCTCGACTAC
>CAZTOF010000480.1:0-10516 GCA_964615515.1 uncultured Gemmatimonadaceae bacterium | reverse complement strand
CGCTCTACGAGCCCCACACGCTGGAGCTCCCCGGACCCGAGCGCCTGGTCATCAACCTGGAAGCCCTCGACTGCGTGACCTTCGTGGAGAACGTCCTGGTTCTGGCGCGCCTGGCGTGGTCCGCGTCGTCCGGTTTCGCGGACCCTGGCGGCACCGGCGCGGCAGACGCCCGCGGGTCCGCGTCGGCAGGGGCTCTCGGGTACGGCGCGGCCGGCTCCACCGGCGCTGCCTTTCCGGGCGACCCGGATCGCTTCCAAGCCGCCTACCGGAACGAACTCGAGCGCATCCGCTACCGGGGCGGGGCGCTGGACGGCTACGCCAGCCGTCTCCACTACTTCAGCGAGTGGATCGCGGACAACGAGGCTGCTGGTTTGGTGGACGCGATCTCGCGGGAGCTGGGCGGTGTGGCCGACCCGTCCCCCATCGACTTCATGTCCACCCACCCGGGTGCATACGCCCAACTCGCCGATCCCGATGTCCTGGCCGAGATCACCCGCACGGAGTCGCGGCTAGGGCAGGTCGAGCGTTACCACATCCCCGCGGACGGGATCGACGCGGCCGCCGCCGGGATCCGCGACGGCGACATCATCGCCGCGACCAGCACGGTGGCCGGCCTGGACATCGCGCACACCGGGATCGCCCTCTGGAAGGACGGGACGCTGCGGCTCCTCCACGCCCCCCTCGTCGGGTCACACGTCCAGATCAGCGAGGAGTCGCTCGCCAAGCGGGTCCGGCGGATCGAGGGCCAGGACGGGATCATGGTGGCGAGGCCGTTGCCGCCGACCAACTGAGATGCTTCGCCTTCCCCCCTACCGCTACCACCGTCCGTCCACGGTCGACGAGGCGGTGACCCTGTTGGCCCGTTTCGCCCCGGAGGCGATGCCCATCGCCGGCGGCACGGACCTGGTTCCCAACATGAAGCACCGGCTCTTCACCCCGGCGCATGTGGTCTCCCTGAACGGTATCGCGCCCATGCGCGGGATCGGCGTGGAGCACCCTGGTGGGGGACCGGCGGGGAACGGCCGGAGGTTGCCCCCTGGCGGGCGCGTCCTGCGCATCGGTGCCCTGGAGACGCTCGCCGACGTGTCGGTTCACCCGGCCGTGCGTCGCCACGCGGCCGGACTGGCGGAAGCCGCGGGCCTCGTGGCGGGCCCCCAACTGCGCAACATGGGCACGATCGGGGGCAACGTCTGTCTCGACACGCGCTGCACCTACTACAACCAGACGGAGTTCTGGCGGGACGCGCTCGGCTATTGCCTGAAGAAGGACGGCACGGTATGCCACGTCACCCGGGTCGGTAAGAAATGCGTGGCCGCGCATTCTGCCGACACCCCGCCCAACCTGATTGCGCTGGACGCTACGCTCACCTTGGCCGGGCCGGGCGGGACCCGTGAAATCTCCGCCGGCGACTTCTTCGTGACTGACGGCATCCGGAACACCCGAAGGGAGCGGGACGAGGTCCTGACCGAGATCGGGATTCCGATCGTGCAAGGCCGGCGGAGCGCGTACCGCAAGCTGCGACAGCGCCACTCGATCGATTTCCCGCTGCTGTCGGTCGCGGTGTCGGGGGACTTCGCCGGGGACGGGAGCGTGGCCGGGTTGACCGGGGTCGTGTCGGCGCTGGGGGCTCGACCCCGGGTGCTGGCGGGATGGGGCGCGATCGCGGCAGGCCGACACCTCGGAGATGACGTGATCGATGCGCTGGCCGGGCGGGCCTGGTCGCAGTGCCGGCCGCTGGAGAACATGATCGTGGATCCCGAGTGGCGAAGGGCGATGGTGCCAGTGTACGTGAAGCGGGCGCTGAAGGCGCTGGCCGGGGATGAGTAGTCGACACGAAGGAAGCCAAACCATGAACGGCGGAGCAAGCATCCACCGCGAGCGGACCTGGGCACCCGTGTGGGTCTGGCTGGTGATAGCGGGTGCGTGCGGGTTGGGTATCGGCGCGACCTTGTTTGGGGCGTTGCAGCAACCGGATCCGGGTGACATCGCGCGGGGTGATTCCCTCACTCAGCTCGGCTCGGCGCTCGTCGGTGGTGGGGTGCTGCTCTTCTTCGTGGCGATGACGTCGCTCTTCATGTGCCTGGATGTGGAGGTGCGGTCAGACCACCTCTTCATCTCCTTCGGGCCGGTCCATCTCGTGCGCAGACGCATTCGGCATGCCGACATCGAATCCGTGCGTGCCGTGACCTACCGGCCCATCCGGGAATTCGGCGGGTGGGGGATTCGCTGGCGGGGCCGCAGGACGGCGTGGACCATCCGCGGCAATCAGGCTGTGGTCGTCGCGCTGCGCAGCGGCAAGGAGGTCTACGTGGGGTCCCGGTTTCCACAGAGGCTGGCGGGCCGGATCGAGGTGGCTATGCGAGGCGCCGGGGGGTCCACCGGCTAAGTCCGTTCCAGCACCATCGCGAATCCCAGGCCGCCTGCCGCGCACACGGTCACCAGCCCGAAGTGGCCGTCGCGGCGCCGCAGTTCGTTTAGCAGCGTGATCGTCAGGCGCCCGCCGGTGGCGCCGAAGGGGTGACCGATCGCGATGGATCCTCCCATGACGTTGATCGCCTCCGGGTCGGGATGGCCCACGGGCTCGGAACGACCGAGTTCCTCCCGGGCGAATGTCCCGGAATCCCACGCCCGCAGGTTCGAGAGCACCTGGGCCGCGAAGGCCTCGTGCATCTCGAGGAGGTCGATGTCGGCCATGGTGAGGCCGGCCCGGTCCAGCGCGAGGGGTGCTGCGTAGGCGGGTCCCTGCAGGAGTTGCGCGCCCGGATCGAGTGCGGTGAAGGCGTAGCTGCGGATGTGGCCGAGCGGCTCGACTCCGAGTTCCCTGGCCCGCCCGGGGGACATGAGCAGGACCGCCGACGCCCCGTCGGTGAGAGGTGACGCATTCCCGGCCGTGACGGATCCGAACCTCCGGTCGAAGACGGGGCGGAGCCCGGACAGCGCCTCCAGGGACGTATCGGGCCGGATTCCGTTGTCTCGCTCCACGGTGTCCTGGTACCGCGGCGGTACATACACCGGTGCGATCTCAGCCGCAAGGCGACCGTCCTCGGTCCCCGCGTGGGCCTTCCGGTGCGACCCCAGAGCCCACCGGTCCTGATCCTCCCTGGCGATGCCGTTCTCCTTCGCCATCCGCTCGGCCGCCGCGCCCATTGTCTCGCCCGTGGAGTACTCGGCGATTGCGGGCGCCACCGGAATCAGGTCGCGGGGGCGGATCCCGGCGAAGGTGCGCAGGCGGGCACCGAGTGTCCTGGCGCGGGAGGCGGACACCAGCGTACGCGACAGACGGTCGGAGGCGAGGATCGGGATACGGGAAAGGCACTCGGCTCCCCCCGCGATCACGGCGCCGGCGTATCCGCCCTCGATGAGGTTCACCCCGTCCGAGATGGCCTGGTTCGCCGACGCGCAAGCCCGCGACACCGTCACGGCGGGGACATCCTTCGGCAGGGTGGCCAGCCCGACCTCGCGCGCCATGTTCGGGGCCTGCGGGTCGTGAACGACGGTCCCGAAGACCAGATGGTCGACGATGTCGGGTGGCAGCTGGCTGCGCGCCAGCAGTTCGGTCACCGCGTGCCGGCCGAGGTCGATGGCCGTGAGACGGGAGAAGGACGTGCCCGCCCGGACAAAGGGGGTGCGGCAACCGGCGATGACGGCAGTCTTCATGTGGCGGTCCCGGCCAGGGGTGAATCATGGAGGGGAAACGGAGGGTCCGACGCCGAGCATGTCGGGCTTCCCGGGCGCCCCCGTCCACGCCACTTTACCATCTTCCCGCAGCCGACGCATCCGCACCGGTACGGATGCCGCCAACGTCTCCAAGGGGCCACACCGTGAAAGCCGTCGAATTCAACGTCACCATCCCGGGTTTCATCCTCACCCGTGGCCTGGGCCGCTTCAGCAGGGCTTTCGTGTACGGGCGCCCGTCGAGCGTGACGCTGGTGGACCGGCCCGCACCGGTGATCCCGGGAGACGACTGGGTGCGGGTGGAAGTCCTCCTCTGCGGAATCTGCGGGAGCGATCTGGGGAACATCTCATACCGCTCCAGCCCCGCCATGGAGCCCTTCGGTTCGTTTCCTGCGGTGTTGGGGCACGAAATCCTGGGGCGGGTGGTCGAGACGGGTCGCCGCGTGTTCCATGTGGAAGCGGGCCAGCGGGTTGTCGTTGATCCGATGCTCCATTGCGAGGCCCGGGGCTGGGAAGCGGCGTCGTGGTGTTCTTCCTGCGTCACCGGCAATCACGCCACCTGCGAGCTGTCCGGGGAGCAGGGACCGCTGGTGGGCGACAGGCGCCTGGCCCGCGGACTGACCATCGGCTACCACCGTGACCTTCCGGGCGGATGGGGCGAACAGATCGTCGCTCACCGGCGCCAGGTCTTCCCGGTTCCGGATTCGATCCCCGACCGGGTCGCCGTGCTGGCGGAACCGCTTTCGATCGGCGTGCACGGGGTGCTCCGGAGCGGCGCCCTTCGATCTCCCGGTCCCGTCCTGATCATCGGCAGCGGTGCGATCGCCTTTGCCACCATCTGGGCCCTGCGCACCCTGGGCTACGGCGGCCGATTGGTCGCGCAGGCCAAGCGCCCCCACGAGGTGGCCCTGGCCAGAGCGCTGGGCGCGGACGATACGACAACCCCGGGAAACGAGGCCAGGCAGGAGCTGGTCGACACCGGAGCCCGCGCGTACATGCCGGTCGTCGGCGACGAGGTGTACGCCGGAGGGGGATTTGACACCATCTTCGACTGCGTGGGCAGTCGGTCGAGCGTGGACCAGACGCTGAGGCATGCCGCCGCCCGCGGCCGGGTGGTGATGCTCGGCTGCGCGGGCGAGATGCGCAGGCTCGACCTGACCTTCCTGTGGGCGAAAGAGCTCCGGATTCAGGGTTACGTGGGATACGGCGAAGAAAGTTGGGAGGGACGGGTGCGGCACACCTTCGACCTGGCGCTGGAGAGGATGGCGGCTGACGGCGGCGCGCTGGGCGAACTGGTCACCCACGTCTTCCCCTTGTCACAGTACCGCGATGCCCTGCGGGCCGCGTACGACCACCGGCGCAGCAAGGCGGTCAAGGTGGCGTTGAAACCGTGATGCCGGCCCGAGTCAACGGATCGGCGCGGGAGCCTGGCTCCCGGGAGTCCGTGAACGTTTGTTCGAGGGGCTGCTAGTCCTCGGACCGCCGGACGAAGAAGACGCCGTTTCCCATGGACGTCACGGCGATCACGCCGCTCTCGAAGAACGGGTAGTTGCTCCAGGAGCCGGTCATGCTGGCCCCATTGGAGCCGTCGGGTTCGGTGTCGAAGAAGGCGACTTCCTCCGGATCCTCACGGTCGGCGATGCTCAGGATCCGCAACCCGACCCTGTAGTTGGACTGGTACATGAAATCACCGACGATATAGAGGTTGTGGTCGATCGCCTCGGTATCGTGCATGAACTCCTCGACGACCATCGGGTCGTCCAGATCCTTGACGTCCCACACCAGGGTCCGGGTGTTGGGCTGGTTGCGCAGCTCGTCGAACTCGTCGTTCATGTAGAGGTACTCGTGGTCCTCGTCGAGCCATCCCTGGTGGGCAGACCCCACGTCGGGGTAGTCGGCCGACGCCAGCGCCACCGGGTTGTCCTTGTCCGACACGTCGGCGATGCTCAGGCGGTTCTCGTTGGAGCCGAAGCACACCTCCTTCCCATAGTGGTCGGTATCGGGGCCACTGTATACGACGCAGGTCGCGTCGTGGGTGTACCCGGTGCCTCCCCTGCCGGTGCGCCTATGGGCGAAGCACCCCGCGAACTCCGGATCTGAAGGCGTGCTGATGTCGATCATGTGAAGACCGCCCCCGCAGGTGTCGTTGCCCCCACGGCCACCGACCGAGTAGGCGAACCCGGTTTCCACGTTGATCACGATGTTGTGGGCGCTCTGGATCCTGTTGTAGGTCGCGGTTGGGGTGAAGGTGTCGGGTGGGCTCTTCACGTCTCGAAGCCGCGTGAGGTCGAAGACCTGCATGCCGTGCGCCCCGGCTCCGTCCGCAACGATGAACGCGTGATCGTCGTACACCTTGATGTCACGCCAAAGGCTGGAACGCGCAGCCTCGGTCTTCGGCAGGAGTCCCACGTACTCGGGCTCCAGTGGCTCCTCGAGGCTGATGAAGGATGTGCCGGACGAGTGACCAACCAGTGCCCACTCGATACCGGTCTTTTCGTCGGTCCACCCCCAAAGGTCGTTCACCGTCTGCCCGGAGGCACCGAACTGTTCCCGCTTCAGCCTCGCCACGAGGTCGACGCCGCCGCAAGGGAAGCCGTCCGCCGTGCCGTCGTCGCACGGCGCTATGGCAGCCGTGTCCGATGTCGCCGTGGAGTCGATTTCCTCGACGATGGCCGGGTCGTCGAAGTCCATGCAGGCGGACGTCAGGGACGCCACAACGAGCAACCATCCGACCGTTGTGAAGCCCTCCTTGTCGCAGATCTTCACTTCCACCTCCGGGGAACCCGTCGCGCGTCACGCCGCGCCGCTTCGGTTTTCGGCCAGCCTCGAACGAGACGCAGGCCGCACCGTCGGTGCCGGCAAGGCGCCTCTCCGCTCCCGGCGCTCACGCGGGTCCGTCCACCGATTGCCGAGAATACACTGTACACAAGATGGTATCCCGGGTTCCACCTGCGCAATGGACGCCACTTCCACCGGGCGCCACTTCCACGGGCGCCACTTCCGGTGACTGCCCGGTCGTTCGTTACGGGTGCCGCAAGTCCAGAATCAACCTGGGGTTGCCCGCCATCACCAGGAACCGGTAGTCGGTCTCGCCACGGGTGGCCAGCAACCAGCGCACCCTGTTCCCGTCGTCGCAGGACTGCGTTGCACCGACCAGGGTGGGAAAGCGGGTCTTGCGGTCGCGATCCTCGACGAGTGGTGCACCGCCGTCGTTGGAAATCGCGCGCTCGAACTCGACGGCGAGGTGTGCCGGGGCGCCGGCGACCGCCTCGGTGCCATCGCATCCGCCGCCGCCTTCGGTCACGAAGGACAGCCGGTATCCGGGAACGCGGTCCTCGAAGGTGAAGACGACACGGTCGTACTCCGCGAGCGTCTCCGTGCTCACGGCGGTCAACCGAGCGGGCGCGGCATCCGGATTGGCGGCCTTGGACACCCTGTTTCGGGACCAGGGCGCCTGGAGGCGAATCTCCGTCGAGTCGAGATCTCCATAGTCGGTTTCCGTCAACGACTCCCTGGGATCCTCGGTCGAGGCGCGGGAATCACGCGACCGGGAGTCGCCGCAGGCCGCCGCCATGGCGACCAAGGCGAAGGCGGCGATGTTCGCCAGGGTGGCGATGTGGATCGTGTGATTGTGGTCAGGACGGTTGAACACTCGGTTTTCCTTTCTCCAACAGTCCGTGGATGGATCCGCTCGAGGTGCCGGGAGGCTCTCGTCCACGGACGGCTGCGCCTCTGTCTGGTTGTCCCTACTCTAGAAGAATGCGGCGGGCCGCCTTCACACCCTCGGCGAGCCTCTCCACCTCTTCGAACGTGTTGTACAGGTAGAACGATGCCCGGGTCGTGGCCGGCACTCCATAGCGGTCGACCACCAACTGGGCACAGTGGTGACCGGCCCTCACGGCGATCCCCTGGGCGTCCAGCATGGTGGCCACATCCTGGGCCGAGACCCCCTCGATCACGAACGGTACCACTCCGGCGCGCTCCTCGTGGTCGACCGGTCCGAGGATTCGCAGGCCCTCCACGTCGGCGAGCAGCGTCATCGCGCAATCGGTCAGAGCCATCTCGTGATCGTGAATGGCCGGCAGGCCCACGCCATCCAGGTAGTCGACGGCGGCGGCCAGCCCCACGGCTCCCGCGATATTGGGGGTCCCCGCTTCGAACTTGTGGGGCACTTCGGCCCAGGTGCTGTGGTCCATGTACACATGCTCGATCATCTCGCCGCCGCCCTGGTACGGAGGCATCTCCTCCAGGAGCGCTTTCCTCCCCCAGAGGCCACCTATCCCGGTCGGGCCGCACATCTTGTGCCCGGAAAAGGCGTAGAAATCGCAACCGAGGGCCTGCACGTCGACGGGCAGGTGGGGTGCTCCCTGGGCGCCGTCCAGGACGTACACGGCCCCGGTTCGCTCGCGCACGAGGGCGGCGATTTCGCGCACCGGATTGATCGTGCCCAGTGCATTGGAGACGTGGGGCAGCGAGACGACCCGGGTGCGCGCGCCGAGCAACCCGGCCAACTGGTCCAGATCCAGGTGTCCGTCGTCGGTCAGGCCGACGTAGCGGAGCGTCGCCCCGTTGCGTTCGGCCAGAAGCTGCCACGGAACGAGATTCGAATGGTGGTCCATCTGCGAGATGACGATCTCGTCGCCGCGGCCGACCCGTGCCCGGCCCACGGAGAACGCCACCAGGTTGAGTGCCTCGCTCGTGCCGCGCGTCCAGACCAGCTCATGCGGGCCGTTGGCGTTAAGCCAGCCGGCGACCCGCTCCCGGGCGGATTCGTAGGCCTCCGTCGCCCGGCGCGCCAGTTCGTGGACGCCCCGGTGGACGTTGGCGTGGTCCCGCAGGTAGTAGGCGCTGATCGCGTCGATGACCTGGCGGGGCTTCTGCGAGGAGGCCGCATTGTCCAGGTAAACCAGGGGCCTCCCGTCCACATTCTGATCCAGAATGGGGAAATCATTGCGTACGGCCGCGGCGTCGAAGGGGGGCGGCCTCACCGGTGTTCCGGCCACGCCCCGGCTCACGCGGGTTTCAGTCCAACCGGACGTACACGTCGCCATCGCGGACTTCAACCTGGAAGGTCCGAACCGGCGTCACGGCCGGCAATTGGACGGCCCGGCCGCTGCAGACGTCGAAGCGTGCGCCATGGAAGGGGCACTCCAGCTCGTTGTCCTCGAGTTCTCCGGCCGAGAGAGGGTAGTCCTGGTGCGAACAGCGGTCTTCCAGGGCGTAGATGTCGCCGTCCACGTTGGCAAGGACGAGTTCCCCCGCGTCTGTGGCGACCGCCCGCAGGCTCCCGGCCGGCACCTTGCTTGCGGTTGCGACACGGGCCCACTTCGGCTCGGCCCGGACGGCGTGTCGCCTGCTAAACATGCCGGAGCTTGTCCTCGATCGCCCGGGTGACCTTCTCCACGACCCCTCCCAGGGGCAACCGCGACAGGACCTCGCCGAGGAAGCCGAGCACGACCAGCCGCTCCGCCTGCTCCCTTCGCAGACCGCGGCTCATGAGGTAGAAGAGCGCTTCGGCGTCGAGCTGTCCCACCGTGGCCCCGTGCGAGCAGCTCACGTCGTCGGCCTCGATCTCGAGATTCGGCAGCGAGGTCGCGACCGCCCGGTCGGAGAGGATCAGGTTGCGGTTCGTCTGGTACGCGTCGGTGCCCTGGGCACCCTCGTGCACGCGGATGATCCCCCGGAAGACGCCCCGCGCGGCGCCGTCCAGGGCCCCCTTGTACAGCAGATCGCTGTGGGCGTTGGGGGCCACGTGGTCCTGGCTGGTGTGGACGTCGAAGTGCTGGTTCTCGTCGCCGAAGTACAGGCCGAGCATGTCGCTGTTCGCGCCCGCGCCCAGAAGCCGGGCGTTGAGGTCGACCCGGCCGACCGATCCGCCCAGGGCCACGTTGAGGGTGTCCAGCGTGGAGTCGCGCTCCGCCAGGGTGCGCTGGTTGGCCAGGTAGACCCCCCCCCGTCCCATGCGCTGCAGCGACACGTACTGCACCTGTGCGCCGCCCCGGGAGAAGAGTTCGACTGCGGTGTTGGCCAGGGTGACCGCATCGAAGCCGGGCGACAGGATCTCGTCGACGAAGGAGAGGCGGCTCTGCTCCTCGGCCACGATGAGGATGCGGGTGAAGGTGGCCGTACCCGGGCGTGACAGCCAGCGGCTCAGCCGGATGGTCCGGTCGACGTGCACCCCGCGGGGGACGTACAGGAAGACCCCGTCACTCCATAGTGCGGCGTTGAGCGCGGGGAATTTGCCCTCGGAGGCGGGTACGGCCCGGGTGGCCAGCAACGCCTCCACTTCGGCGACCCCGCCCCGGGCGGCATCCCGCAGGGACGAGAGCACCACACCCTGCTCCGCCAGCCTCTCGTCGAGTTCAACCGAAACCACGCGCCCGTCCATGTCGACGATCCGGCCCGCGCTTTCCCTGTCCTGGTCCATCGCGCGGCGCAGCCTGCCCGGCAACGCCGCCCCCCGCGCCTCGCCGCCCCCGGCCGGTTCCAGCTCGTCGATCGGCAACAGGCGGGCCACATCGGTGTAGCGCCACTCCTCCGAACGCGTGGAGGGCGTTGGTGTCGCCTCGTAGATCTCCCACGCCTCTTCGCGCCGGGCCCTTAGCCAGGCCGGGTCGGCGGCGCCCGCCTCGAGCACTGCCTCGGGGCCGATCGCCCGCCGGGTGTCCTCGCGCATCACGGCGGCCTGGCTCACCCGACGCTGCCCTCCATTTCGAGCTCGATCAGCCGGTTCAACTCGACGGCGTACTCGAGCGGCAGCTCCTTGGCGATCGGCTCGATGAACCCGCGCACGATCAGCGCCATCGCTTCGGCCTCGTCCATTCCCCGGCTCATCAGGTAG
>CAZTOF010000479.1:0-7618 GCA_964615515.1 uncultured Gemmatimonadaceae bacterium | reverse complement strand
GAGAGGAACCGCACCGCCGGAAGCAGCACGGTGCCCGCACCCGCGGCCGCCCATACCCACCTGCGCCCTCCGTCCAACAGTCTTTCCAGGGCCAGTCCCGCGACCAGGAAAAGCAATCCGGCTCCGATCGACCAGAGCATCCACGCAGCGATCATTGTTCTTCCTCCTGTTCCGGGCGGAGCTCGGCGTCCGCCAATTGCCGTTCCAGCAGCTCCCGGAGCCTCCTGACGGCGTCCGGCGAGAGCTGCTCCTCGGTCACGAGCTGGGTCATGAGCAACTCGGCCGAACCCGAGAACACCTTGTCCCGAAGGCGTCCGAGTATCGACCGGCCCGCTTCCGCCCGCCCCAGCAGCGGACGGTAGCGGTGCGCGCGGCCCTGCTTCTCGCGGCCCGCGAGGCCCTTCCTCTCCAGGATGCGGAGTATTGTCAGGACCGTGTTGTACGCCAGGTCGTCATCGAGGCGCTCGTTGACCTCGGCCACCGTGGCGGATCCCAGGTCCCACAGAACGGCCATCACGTCCATTTCCCGCCTGGTCAGCGTGCTCACTAGCGATTCTCCTCCGCGGCCGCGCGCGGTTTCCGGGTCATTCGCTGCGGGGACCGGCGTGGAGCCCGTGGACAGAATCCCCACGATTCATCCGCGGATTCCCAGTCCCCCGTCGATCCTCTACAAAATCCTAACTTCTTAGTAGATATTAGGGAGTGGTCCGCCGAATGTCAAGAAAAAAATCGGGAAGCGGCGCGGTCCACGGTGAAACTGCCAACCGGCGGCCCGGCTCCGTCGGAGGCGCGCCCACGCCCGAAGTGCCGGGTTCTCATCGCCCTTGCTCCCACTCGAACACGCGACATACTCTATCAGCCCCTTGGAGAAACCCGCTCGGCTGTTCACCATGTAAAGACAACGTTACATTATGTCATGCGTACTATACATTGCATGAAACGGCTTCGGACCCCGCTTCTCACCGGCGCGCTGCTCCTTCTCTCCACCCCCCCCGCGACCGCCCAGATCACGTTCAGCATGCTGGGCGGCGTCAACATCGCCTCTCTCGACGTCAGCGCCCGCGACATCATCGAGGACACCGTGGCCCTGAGGAGGATGTCCGTCGGGCTCGCGCTGTCCCTGCCGGTGGGGGGCGCACTCGGCCTGCAGCTCGGGGCCTCCATGGCGCAGAAGGGCGGAAGCGTGTTCGTCCGGGACAGCGCCGGGAGCAACGAATCCCACATTCGCGCCAACTACTTCGAGGTCACGGCCCTGGGCAGACTGGGGATCCCCCTGCTGGGGAGCTTCGTTTCCGCCCACCTGGTCGGGGGCCCCGCCCTGGGGATCGAGACTTCGTGTGATGTGCTGCTGTTCTTCGACCGGGGCGGCGTCGACGCCGAAGAGTCCGAGGACTGCTCGGAGGAGCGGGACAGGAACGACTACGGTCTCGCCGCGGGGGGCGGCGTCGACATCTGGCTGTCCGGGATGCTGGGAATCTCGCTCGGAGTGCTGTACACGCGCGGGCTGGCGGATCTAAACACGACGGAGGACACCTCCGGGACCCGGACCCGGACCCTGACCCTGCGGGGCGGACTGGTGTTGTCGCTGGGGTGAGGCCGGCCTCTCCGGGAGCGCGCGGAAAGCGGGCCTCCATCCACGGACTGCTAGTCGCCGCCGCGTGGCTCGCGGCCTGCGCGGAGGAACCGGTCGAGCCCAACCGCCCCCCGGTGCCGCTGGGGATCCCGGAGATGACCGTCGCCGTGGGCCACACGGCAACGGTGGACCTCTCGAAGCACTTCGACGACCCGGACGGGGACACGCTGCTCTACACCGCCGCGACCTCCGACGCGGGCGTGGCCACCGCCGCGGTCTCCGGCAGCACGCTCACCCTGGGTGGCGTGGCGAAGGGCGAGGCCACCGTCACGGTCACCGCCCACGATCCCGAAGGGCTCTCGGCCGGGCAGAACTTGACGGTCACCGTGCCGAACCGGAGCCCGGAGGCGGTCGACTCGATCCCGGGAGTGGAGCTGGTGACGCGCGACTCCACCGCGATCGTGGTCTCCGGCTACTTCAGCGACCCGGACGGGGACTCGCTGGCCTACGCGGCCGAGACATCGGATACGGGCGTGGCCGAGGCGGCGGTGTCCGGCGATACGGTCACGGTGTCGGGAGTCGCGCAGGGCTCCGCCATCGTCACGGTCACCGCCGCCGACCCGGAGGGCCTCGCGGCCGAGCAGGCGATCGCGGTGAGCATCGCCAGGCCCGAGCCCACCACGGTCGTGGTCACTCCCGACAGCGCGTTGCTGACGGCGCTGGAACAGACGGCGTCCTTCGCCGCCGAGGTTTTCGACCAGATCGGGCGGCCGATGCCGGATGCCGTGGTGTCGTGGACGAGCGGGAATGCCGCGGTCGCGACGATCGACCCGGCCGGCCTGGCCACCGCGAGGGGAAACGGAACGGCATCGGTGACCGCCGCGGCGGGCGAGGCTTCGGGCGCGGCGAGGGTGAAGGTGATGCAGGTGGCCCGCTCGGTGGCCGTCACGCCCGGCGCCGCCGCGGTCACCCAGAACGACACCCTTCGCCTGGCCGCCGAAGCCCGCGATGCAAACGGGCATCCGGTCGGGCACGCCGTCTTCGCGTGGTCCTCGGACGACACGGCCGTGGCGCGTGTGGACTCGGGCGGGCTGGTCGAAGGGTTGGCCGAAGGGACCGTCACGATCGGCGCGGGGGCGGACGAGGCGGTGGGAACGGCCGAGATCAAGGTCCTGCACGTCGACCGCGGGACGCTGGCGGCCCTCTACGAAGCGACGGGCGGATCCGGCTGGACCAACCGTCGCAACTGGCTCACGGAGGCCCCGGTCCGGCGGTGGTACGGGGTCCTGGCGCCCGGCGCGGGCAGGGTCTCCGGCCTGCTTCTGGACGACAACGGCCTATCCGGGTCGCTTCCGCCCGAGTTGAGCCGCCTCGAGGGTCTGGGGCAGCTGGTCGTGTCCGACAACGCCGGCCTCTCCGGGGAGCTGCCCGTCAGCCTGGCCTCGCTCGACTCGCTCGAGAAGTTCCTGGCCGGAGGTACCGGTCTCTGCGCGCCGTCCGACACCACCCTGCTGGCGTGGCTGGACAGGATCCCCGAGCAACGCGTGGCCCGCTGCGACGCCGCGGCCGCGTATCTCACCCAGGCCGTGCAGTCGCGGGAGTTCCCGGTTCCGCTGGTGGCCGGCGAGGAGGCGCTGCTCAGGGTCTTCGTCACGGCGGCGAAGGCGGGAGGCAAGACGATCCCCCGCGTCCGCGCGAACTTCTACCGGAACGGCTCGCGGGTGTACGTCGCGGACATTCCGGCAAAGGCGGGTTCGCTGCCGACCCGGGTGTACGAGGGCGACCTCGGCGTGTCGGCCAACGCGGCCATTCCGGCCCGGGTGGTGCTCCCCGGCGTCGAGGTGGTCATCGATGTCGACCCCGATGGGGAGCTGGACCCGAACCTCGGGGTGGTGAAGCGGATCCCAGAGTCCGGCCGCCTGCCCATTCCCGTCCGCTCGGTGCCCGGCTTCGACCTCACGGTGATCCCCTTCCTGTGGGAGGAGTCGCCCGATTCGGCGATCCTCGACATCGTGGAGGAGATGGAGGACGACCCCGACGGTCACGAGCTGCTGTGGGCCACGCACAGGCTCCTGCCCATCGAGGAGCTCGCCGTGACCGCCCACGCGTCCGTGGTGACATCTTCCAACTACGCGCCCGACCTGCTTCGGGAGACCCGCGCCATCCAGCTGCTCGAAAAGGGAAGCGGCTACTACATGGGCATGATGTCCGGGCGTCTCTCCGGCTCGATCCGCGGCGCGGCCCACATTTCGGGCCGGGCCAGCTTCTCGGCCCCCAACGCGGAGACCATGGCCCACGAGATCGGGCACAACCTGAGCCTTCTGCACGCTCCGTGCGGCGGTCCGTCCCGGCGCGACCCGTGGTACCCCTTCCCGGACGGGAGGATCGGCGCCTGGGGCTACGATTCCCGCGACGAGGGAGAGCTGGTCTCCCCGCAGAGGCGCGACCTGATGTCCTACTGCTCGCGGAGATGGATCGGCGACTACCACTTCACCCGGACACTCCGCTACCGCCTTGCCGAAGAGCGCGACTCCGCGGAGGACAGGAGTCCGTGGACAAACCCCCGCGTGCACCGGGAGGCGCCGGACCGCTCACTGCTTCTGTGGGGAGGGGTCGACGCCGACGGGCGCCTGCACCTGGAGCCCGCCCTTGCGACCGCCGCACCCCCGGCGCTGCCGGCACCGGGCGGCAGGTACACGATCGCCGGACGGACCGGCGACGACGCCGAACTGTTCACGCTGAACTTCGAGATGCCCGAAACCGCGGACGGCGGCGGGAGCACCGGCTTCGCCTTCCTCGTCCCCCTTCAGGCGGACGCGGGAGCGGACCTCGCAACCATCACGCTGACGGGACCCGAGGGATCCGTCACCCTGGACAGGAACACCGACCGGCCCCTCGTTTTCCTGCGCGACCGTCGCACCGGCCGCGTTCGCGCGATCCTGCGCGGCGCCGCCGCCCACCGTGCCGTCCGCATGGGCGCCTCCCCGGTCGCGGGCGCTCCCGGCCTGGAGGTGCTGTCCAGCCGCGGCATCCCCGCACCCGGCGCATGGCGCTGACTCTGTCTGTCATCTATGTAAATCAGAATTCACATTAAGTATAGTATAGTTTACAAGAGGAGACGCCCGTGAGGGTCACTGCCATAGCCGGAACCGTACTGGCGCTGGGAGCCATCCCGGCGTCCGCCCAGGACCCGACCCCGGAGCAGGAGGCCGCCCTGTTCCAGCTGTTCACCAGGTGCAAGCCCGTCTACCCCACGGTGGCCGTGGAGCGCACCTCCCCGTAACTCGAGGACCTGAGCGATTCCCAACTCGAGGAAGTCGTACTCACGGGCTTGCGATCCGACGGACTGTTGAGCGAGCAGGAAGGCACGCCCTTTCTGTACGTGGCCGTGGGAATCGTGGATTGGGCGTTCGTCATCCGGGTGGAGCTCCTGAAGCTGGTGAACGACCGCGCGACCGAAATCGTGGGGGCGGCCCCCACCTGGAGGACCTATCGCTACGGAATACACGGCGGTGACCCCGAGTTCGTGTTGTCCAGCCTCGACACCGCCCTTCAGAGGTTCCTGCACGACTACCTCCTGGTGAACGCTGGAGCCTGCGGCGCGCCCGGCGACTCCCGCCCCGATACCGCGGCTTCCACGGGTGTGGGACCAATGGCCATCCGGCCGTGACGGCGCGGAGCGGCCCGCCGCCCCCGCCCCCGAGTCCCCGACCCACGCCGGGAGCGTAGCGAAACACCCCGGACTATTTCCGCGCAGCCGCCGTGTTCCCTCGCAGCGACGGTTTCGCCATGCCCGACCCGCTGCGTCTGTGGCTGATCATGACCAGGGGACAGGTGGTCGCCCGCGCGATTTCGAGCATGAGGGTGCTGAAGACCGCGCGGCGGCGGCCGCGACGGTGGAACCCCAGGATCAGAAGGTCGGCGTCTTCGGCGCGGCGCGCCACCTGCCCCACCACATCGTCGCTGACGGCGAGTTCGGCGTGCGCCTGCTCTCCCACCTCGTCCCACGCGAGGCGTTCCAGGTCGCGCAGCGCCCGCCGGTGGACGCCCCCGCCCACCGTACCGGACACCACGCCCAGAAAGGCCACGTCGCGGGGGGCCTGCCGGACCAGGCTGCCCAGGAGGCGGGCCCGCACCGGACTCTGGTCACGCCCACCCCGCGACGGCACCAGGATCGAGTGTGCGCGGTCCGGAATCCAGTCGGGCGGCGCCCGCAGGATCACCACATCGGCGTCGACGGCGCCGATCACCCGGGCGAGGGGTCCCGTCATGAGGAAATCGTCGAGCTCTCCGACGCCCAGGAGCAGCTTCTCGCAGCGGGTCGCCTCGGCCACCCTCGCAATCTCGCTCCAGGGGTCCTTGTGCAGCGTGATCAGCGCTTCGGGCCTCAGGTCCACGTCGAGCGCGGTGCGGAGCGCCCCGCCGAGCACCGCCTGCGCGTCGCGGATTCCCGGCGGCAACTCCTCACCGCGCGGCCCCTCCGGCGATTCCACCACCGACAGGAGCTGCACGCGTCCCACGTCGGGGGGAGCCAGCGCCTTGGCCATCGCCACCATCGTCGGCGCGCTGGCCGGGTTGGCGACCGGCGCGAGGACCACCGGGCTGCGGCCCCGCAGTTTGATGATCTGCGGATCGAGTGCCTCGGACGACGCATCGACCACCCGCGCCCGAGGCCCCAGGTAGAGCGCGTAAAGCACCGCTCCGGCGCTGAGCCAGAGAGCGGCCAGCACACCCGCCGACGGCACCGCCACCGCCTGGTAGAGGCCGATCAGCATGCACGCCGAGCCGCCCGCGATCGGAATCGCCGGAAACCACGGGCTATGGAAACCCAGCGGCCGCCCCGCGCGCCTGCGCGCGAGATATGCGATCGTGTGGGTCAGGGCGAAGCTCCCGAGGAAGACGAGGCTGGAGGCGGCGCCCGCGGCCGCCACATTCGGCACCGCCACCAGCAGGAACGCGGCCACCACGGCCGTGAGGCGCACCGCGGCGGTGGGCGTTCCGGTCGCCGAGGTGAGACGGGCGTACCGCTGCGGGAGCGTGCGGTCCGTCGCCATCGTCTGGGCGAAGCGCGAAGCCGCGATCAGGTTGACCTGAAGTGCCGAGAGCATGGAGAGCAGCCCGGCGGCCACGACCAGCCAGTAGCCCGCCGACCCCATGAAGTTGCGGGCCGCCGCCGCCACGAGGATTTCGGGGTTCTCGGCGGCCACCTCGGTCACGGTGCTGCCCGGCACGCCCACGGCCACGATCAGGAAGAGCAGCGGCAGGAAGATGACCAGCGCGGTCCCGAGCGAGAGGAACATCGCCCTCGGGACGTTGCGTTCGGCGTCCCGCACCTCCCCCCCCACCGCCGCGATCAGGTCGAATCCCTGCAGGGCGATGAAGGTGTACCCCATGGCCTGCAGCAACCCCGTGAAGCCCTCGGTGAAGAACGGCCGGAAGCGCGCGGCCAGGTCTCCGGGGGCGGGCGCTTCGGTGGCAAGCGCGAAGAACCCCGCCAGGATCAGCACCACCAGCACCACCACCTTCCCCATCGTCTCCCACTGGCGTCCGCCCACCGCCAGGCGGGTCAGCCGCCACGCGTAGAAGGCCACCGCGGAGAGCGCATAGCCGACCAGTGCGAGGCGGTTGCCCAGCCACGCCGGCGGCTCGGTGCCCGCCAGGCGCAGCACCTGTTCCAGGAAGGGCACCAGGAAGACCGCGAACCCCATGGCGTAGAGCACCGCCGCCACCGCCGACGCGAACCACACCACCCATCCCACCGCGAAGGCCGCCTCCACGGTGAGCACCCGCCGCGCGTACGCGTAGGTGCCCCCGGAGCGCGGGAAGCGGGCGGCCAACTCGGCGAACGAGAACGCCGTCAGCAGGGCGATTCCGCCGTTCAGGGCGAAGGCCAGGATCGTGCTGGGGCCGGTGGCGCGGAAGCCGATCCCCGCCAGCGCCAGGAAACCCCCTCCGACGATGGCGCCCACGCCGATGCCGGTAGCGCCGAGGAGGCCGAGGTGCCGCCGGGGAGAAGCTGGGCTGGTCATGCCGGATAGGATAGGG
>CAZTOF010000478.1:0-1704 GCA_964615515.1 uncultured Gemmatimonadaceae bacterium | reverse complement strand
GTTCCCTCGCCGTGGATCGCGTCGCCGGGCTCCAGGGGCGGCAGCAGTTGATCCTTGCGCGTGTCCCCGTAGACCTTGAGGAACCCCGGAAAGCGCAGGACGGATCCGGTGCTGCGGAAGATGTGGTCGGCCTCCCCGATGCGGGCCACGAAGTCGACGGTGGTGCGGTCCACGCGGGCATCGGCCATCTGCGAGGCCACGGTGCGGTTCCAGATGAGGCGGTAGAGGGCGAGTTCACGCCGGTCGAGAAGGCGGGCGACGCTGTCCGGCGTGCGCGTGATCCGGGTGGGCCGGATGGCCTCGTGCGCCTCCTGGGCCATCCTGGACTTGGTGCGGTAGCGCCTGGGGCCCTGATGGTAGTCGTCCCCGAACGCGCGCCGGATGTATCCGCGGGCCTCGGCCAGCGCCTTCTCCGAGAGCGTCACCGAGTCGGTGCGCATGTAGGTGATCAGCCCTTCCCGGTCGCCGCCGCCGAGGTCGACCCCCTCGTAGAGCCGCTGGGCCGTCCTCATGGTCTCGCGGGGCGACATGCGGAGCCGCCGGCTCGCCGCCTGTTGCAGCGTCGAGGTGGTGAAGGGGGGTGCGGGGCGCTGCCGCGTGGACTTGCGGTCGACGGTGTCCACCCTCCAGGGGACGGCCGCGAGGGCACCCGCCGCGAGGTCTTCGGCGTCGCCGCTTCCGAGCGCCAGCGCCCGTGAAGACGCCAGCAGTCCTCCGGTGGCGGCATCGAAGTCCTTGCTCGTGGCCACCCGTCGGTCGCCGACCCGTATGAGCACCGCCGCGAACTCCAGATCGTCCGCCGCCAGAACGGCCCGGGCGCGCCAGTACTCGGAGACCTTGAAGCGCAGCCGCTCCTCTTCCCGGTCCACGATGAGTCGCAGGGCGACGCTCTGGACCCGCCCCGCGCTCAGCTTCGTCCGCACCTTCTTCCAGAGCACGGGAGACAGGGTGTAGCCGTAGAGCCGGTCGAGGACACGGCGGGCCTCCTGGGCCCGCACCAGCCGCCGGTTCACTCCCCGGGGGTTGGCCAGCGCGTCGCGGATGGCCGAGCGGGTGATCTCGTGGAAGGCGATCCGGCGCACGGGCACCGACGGCTTCAGCACCTCCACCAGGTGCCAGCTGATCGACTCGCCCTCGCGGTCGTCATCGGTCGCGAGCAGGACTTCGTCGGCCCCCCGCAGGAGCTTCCTGAGCTCCCGCACGTGTCTGCGGCTCTCCTCGGGGACCACGTAGACCGGTCTGAACCCGTTCTCGGTGTCGACCGCCAGGCGGCCCCACGACTTGTCCCGGACGGACGCCGGCGTTTCGCCGGCCGACCTCGGAAGGTCGCGGATATGGCCGTACGAGGCCGCGACCCGGTATTCCGGGCCGAGGAACCTCTCGATCGTCTTGGCCTTCGCGGGCGATTCGACAATGACCAGCTTCACTCACATTCCTCCCTGTTCGTCATCCGGCAGAAGCGGATGTTCAAGGATGGCCCGGGCGACCTGGTCGGGTGTCCGGCCCTCCGTATCGATTGTAATGTCACTTTGGCGGTAGTGTGCAGTGCGGCTTCGCAGCAGTTCCTCGGCCACCGCGCGCGGCTCGGGTCCCTCCAGCAGCGGTCTCGACGCGGCCGACCCCTCGATTCGCACCAACGCCGTTTCTGGTGAGACCCGCAGCCACACGGAAATGCTGTGCCTCCCGAGTGCGGCCACGTGGCCC
>CAZTOF010000477.1:0-2465 GCA_964615515.1 uncultured Gemmatimonadaceae bacterium | reverse complement strand
ATCGCGGGCGGGGCGGGGGAGGGCGGGGGGGGCTCGGCCGCCCGCGAGCGCCTCGAAGTCTTCGCCCGCACCACCGACGGTTTCGAGATCGCGGCGGCGGACCTGCGGATCCGCGGCCAGGGCGACTTCTTCGGCGAGGAGCAGCACGGTCACGGCACCGGCCTGCGCTTCGCCGACGTCCTCGAGCACGGAGACCTGGTCGGGCCGGCCCGCGAGCGAGCGCGGGGGCTGATCGACGGGGATCCGGAGCTGGCCCGTGAAGAGCACGCGTTGCTGCGCCGGCTGCTCGAGCGGCGTTATGGTGACCGGGCCAGGCTTTACGGGGTGGGGTGAGGGGCGGGCGGCCGATGCGCGCGGCGGCGGTGGCCGGACTCCTGGCAAGGACGGCGGGCTGTGACAGGTCCGTGGAGCCGCTCGCGGTCGGATCCGTTCTGACCGATGCACTTCCACGGAGGCCGACGAAGTTGCGATACCTCAGCTTCTTCCACTGATAGTAGCGTTCTCGCCAACGGCCCGCTTCGACCGCCGGAGCGAGGAGGCGGACTTCATCTTCGGCTACGACGCCCGGCCGGGGATGGTGAAACGGGCAAACGTCGCAACTATGTCGGCTTTTGTCCTGTGCAGGCTGCGCGTCGCACCCTATCATTTGATCGGAATTGCAAGAGAGGCCCACCGACGGTCACGGGCACAAGCGACGGCCGGAAGACGGAGGAGAATCAAAATGCAAAGGGTAGTGTGTTGGTTGTTCCTAGGCCTGTTGGCCTGTTCCACGGACCCCGAGAATCAGGCTCCGGAGGTGGCGCGGGAGATTCCGGACCAGGAGCTGAGGCCGCGGGAGGAGCAGCGGATCGACCTGACGCCGGTCTTTGCGGACCCGGACGGGGATACGCTGAGCTACACGGTAGAGAGCGCTGATCCGGGCGTGGAAGCGTCGATCGGTGGGACGCATCTGCATCTGCTTGCGGGAACCAGGGCTACGGAGCCGGTGGATGTGGTCGTAACGGCCGCGGACCCGGACGGCCTCAGTGCCACCGATGCCCTACAGGTCACGGTGGTGAACCGGCCGCCCGGTACGGTAGGGGAGATCCCGGACCTGTCCATTCTGTCGCTTTCGGACAGCTCGTTTTCGGTGGTGGACTACTTCGATGACCCGGATGGTGACGATCTGGAGTACGAAGTCACGAGCGAGTCCTCGGATGTTGCCGAAGTGCGGATGGGGGGAAACGGGACGCTGACCGTGATGACGAAAGCTGTGCGTTACATGCCCACGACGGTGACGGTTACGGCGACGGACCTGGGCGGTGAGACGGCCACGCAGGGCTTTGAGGTCGAGGCGCTGAATCGTCCGCCGGAGCTGGTGCGGGAGTTGCCCGATGTTGAGATGCAAAGAGGGCGGGACATGGTGGTCGAGCTGGGCGACCACTTCATGGACCCGGAAGGCGACACCTTGGTCTATCGGGCGTCCTCCGGCAATCCGAGTGTGGCGACCGTGTCCATCGAGGGGAGCGGCCTGAGTGTCTCCGCTGTCGCGGTAGGCTCCGCGGAGGTTGCGGTAGAGGTGATCGACTCCTACGAAGATGGCGTGTCAGCATCGTTCCCGGTCACTGTTCTACCCGTGGCAGGTCAGGAGTGGCGGGAGAACTTCGACAGCGTGGAGGCGCTGGACTACCTGGAGCTCGTGGAACCGGATGACGGATACGTCGAGGTGGGCGAGGACGCGGGGACACTCCTGCTTCACCTGCCCACCGTGGGCGACTATGACGCAGTGATCGCGGTGGCCCTGGAAGCCGTGGATATCGACGTCAATTGGGTGGCTTCGACACACATGGGGCTCAAGTCGGGCGGCGACGAAATGTGTCCGCAGGTGTACGTCGCGACGGATAGTGAGGCGTACCCGGCCTTCAAGTTCGAGATCGACGCGAACGAGGAGGTGATCGCATACGTCCTGCACGATGACTACTGGCATAGGATCTATGACGGGGGCGACGGGGGCTGGCTTGACGACGGCCCGTACCAGGGGGACTACTTCGATTGGTCGGTTAGTCTCCCCAACGACTCTACGATGATCTTCGACTACAACGACGGAGACGAGGTGTTCCGGTTCGACCCGAGGGATGACTGGCCCGGAGACGGATCGGTCCCCACCGGTGCGACCGGCGTGGGAGTGGGTGGCGAGCCATGCTACGATACGGGCGTGATCGAGGTGGATTTCATGGAGATCAAGGCGCGCGGTGGATGACTGGTGGGATGCAGACCGGGCTTCTCGCAGGCCTGCAGCTGCTATTGGCCCCTCGTCGCGCCTTGCCGGCGCGGCGCCTCGCCGCTCTCGGTGCTCGCGGGTGGCAGGGGAGACCCGCAAGTAGTAACTGCGTAGGTGAAGCGACAGATTCCCGGCAGAATCTGTCACGGAATCTGTCATGCCCCACTTTCGACGGCACGGTGCCACCCCATCGGCGCTCCCCGGC
>CAZTOF010000476.1:0-1780 GCA_964615515.1 uncultured Gemmatimonadaceae bacterium | reverse complement strand
ATTGAGGGGTGCCAACGGGCACCAGGCGGGCAAGAGCCGGGGGTGTAAGGACCTGCCGCACCCGGTCACGGAGTCGCCGGCGACTCGCGCCGGGCCATCCCGTACGCAGGCGTGACGCTGGCGGGGCCCACACGCAGCGTCCCGGATGGACGCCCACGGCCGTTTCAGGCTGACCGGCCTCGAAGCCGACACGGATCCTCGTCCTGCGGCACGGCGAGGCCGTGTGGAATACGGACGAGGTCGAGCGCTTCGTGCGGGCGGAGGTCGGCGGAGGTGTGGCCGGCGGGGCGAGGCCCGGCTGTCCGGGGCCTGCGACCTCGCGAACCATCCCGCCGGGGCCGCAAGAAAGTGGGACTGGCGGATCCGCCAATTCGCGAGGGAGGGTGGCAGCTAACCCCGTTGCCCGATTGGCTTTCGGATTCAGCGGATAACGCGGCATATGATACGGAGCGGGAAGATCTGAACGGGGTGATGATGGGGACCGGTTGGCGGGGATCGCAAGGAATGTCATGCCGCAGGGTGTTGTCGGTTGCCAGCTGAGAATGTTGACAGGATTGGGTTGGGGTGCGCAGAATGGAGGGATCCATAGTCGGTCGCGAGGCGGAAGGGATGGCACGGGGCCGTCCTTCCGGCCCGGCGACGGTTTCTAGGGAGGTGAGGGCATGAAGACGCTGTATCGAAAACTCTTGATCGCGCGGAAGGTGACGCTCGACTTCCTCGTCGGAGGACGCGCCCTCAACAGCCGGGGACGGTTCGAGGCGGGAAGGATGCTTCCGCTTGGAATTGGTCGTCATCGCCGCTGGGGCGCTCCTCGTCCTTGCGGCCTGCTTCGACATCGCCTGTCAGCCGTTCGGACCTCTCGAGGTTCTGGAACAGCCCGAGCCGGGCTCGCACTACTCGCGGACTGCCGAGTGCCTCACAACCTGGAGCCACAAGGAGGCCCGATGATGAAGACTCCCGCAACCGTTGGCTGGACCGGCTTCTCTCTCGCTTTGGCGTTTCTGGTGTTCAGCCAAGCGTGCGTCGACGACGAACCGACGGCGCCCCCGGGCGCGAGGGAGGTGAATACACTGGAGACCGCACGCATTTCACAGGAGGAACTGGGCGAGAGCCAACTCATGTTGGACCTTGCCCGAGAGATCCCCGGCTTCGGTGGCGTGTACTACGAACCGAGCGGTGAGCGACTCGTGATCGCCATGACCGAGGCCAACCGCGCCGGGTTTCCCGCGGCGCGACAGGAAGTGTTGGCCGGTCTCGCGGCGGACGTGAGCCCACCGTTGATGGCCGACGCTGCTGCTGTGGACTTCGTGGAGCGTGTGGTTGAATATACTCCTTCATCGAGCTGGCTCGCCATCGTGCTCGCCTCCGGCCAGGTCTGTTTGCAATTCCGGAAGTTGTAGGCCTTCATGTGGACGAGGAGTTCAACCGTATCGGGGTCGGGTTGGAAGATCTGTCTGCAAGAGCTGCAGTGTTGGACCTGGCGATGGAACTGTCAGTTCCGGTCGAAATGCTCTCCTTTTCGGAAGAGTCGCCAATTCGGCAATTGCGGATTCCTCCGGAAAAACGCTACACGCCAAGCTCGTCGAGACACACGCTGCAGGATGTCATCACCATTCCTGACGTTCGACTACGAGGGGGATACGGAAGCTGTCAACGGTTGAGAGACACATTGCGGAATCAGTTTAGCGACCCGTCCTTTCCGGCGCCCCCGACATCGTGCTGCGCCCCGTCCTCGTCGTCAACTGCGCTGACGGGGAGCGGGGGGTTGATCCAGACCTCT
>CAZTOF010000475.1:0-4501 GCA_964615515.1 uncultured Gemmatimonadaceae bacterium | reverse complement strand
CCAATCCCCTAACCCCGCCCCCCAGAACAGCATCCCATTCAGGCGCGCCTGCCACTCGTCCTCCTCCACGACCTCGAAGCGCATCACCTTGTTCCGCATGGCGGGCACGAACTCGGCCCTGCGGGCGTGCTCGCTGCAGATGTCGAACACCGACCTCTTGTCTTCCGTGTCCTCCGCCCCCTTTCAGGTGCACCTCCTTCGTTTCGACCACGAACACCTGATCGAAGCCGCGGTCCGTCGCGGCCTCGTCGTCCCCCAACGTGACGATGGAGTCGGCGTGGATCCGACGCGGCTTCCAGCCCTGAAAGAAGTAGTCCTTGCGGGCGCGGTTGCGGTACCAGAAGAAGAGACGCTACCGCGCCCGGCTGCCGGGTCGCCGACTTTCCCGTCGGCCGGACCCGGCCGCCGTCGGACACCACCCTTCCCGCAAGGCCCTGCAGTCCCTCCAGCTCAAACCTCTTCCTCATCTCCTGCAGGAGTTCGTTCCCCCGGCGGCTGAAGCACAAGCCATTGCTCTCGCCGAGCATGGCCACCCCAGTCTGGGACGCGTGGGGCTGCCTCAGGATCCGGCCACCCGCTAGGCGATGCCGGTCCTCGCCGCGGCAGCTGGTGAAAGCGGGCGTCGAAATCGAGGCCTCGCCGATGTCTTGGGCTCGAAACACTTCCGCGTGTAGACGCTCGCAGCCGTGGTCCGGGTCCGAGCCGTCGATGTGTGTAGATCAGTACTTTGACAGTCGGGCAGGAGCACGGAGAATCAGCCGCGGCCGAACCTTGGCCGGACCGTCAACCCATAGCAGCGAGCATCCCGAGGACAGGGCTGCGACCAGAACCAATGGCGTGAGTCGCCTGGACATCCCAGGACGGCAACGGACTCGTCGCAGGCGATCCGGGCGGGGGCGCTTCCACCTCACCTCGGAGCTCCGGGTTCCTGGCGGCCCTTTGGAGTCCGGGCACGATCACCGGACCGCGATGTACGCCACGTAGATCGCGCCGCCATGGCCCGCGAAAGCGATTTCGGTCCCATCCGGGGACCACGCGGGCTCCTGTGCCCCGTAACTGTCCGTCAGCCGCTCCACATCGCTTCCGTCCGCATTCATCACGTAGATCTCCCCCCAGTTGCCGTCGCGGTCGGACCCGAAAGCGATCCTGGCCCCGTCCGGGGACCACGTGGGCCACCCATCGGCGGCACTGTTGTTCGTCAGCCGCTCCATGTCACTTCCGTCCGCATTCATCACGTAGATCTCCGAGTTGCCGTCGCGGCCGGACACGAAAGCGATCCTGGCCCCGTCCGGGGACCACGCGGGAAGACCATTGCCGCCACTGTTGTTCGTCAGCCGCTGCACATCGCTGCCATCCGCATTCATCACGTAGATCTCCCCGTTGCTGCCGCGGTCGGACGCGAAAGCGATCCTGGCCCCGTTCGGGGACCACGCAGGCTCCACATTGACGCCACCGCCGTTCGTCAGCCGCTCCACGTCGCTCCCATCCGCATCCATCACGTAGATCTCCGCGCTGCCGTCGCGGGTGGACGTAAACGCGATCCTGGCCCCGTCCGGGGACCACGCGGGAAAATAGTTGCCGCCACCATTGTTCGTCAGCTGCTCCACGTTGTTTCCGTCCGCATCGAACACGTAGATCTCCGGGCCGCCATCGTTGAGGGATCCCAAGGCGATCCGGGCCCCGTCCGGGGACCACGCGGGCGAGTATTCATGGCTAAACCCGATCTTCAGCCGCCTGAGACCCGGAGTCATCGTCACCATGAACTGCTGGTCTGCCGTGAGTCCCCCGGGATCACGGGCCGTCACCGTCACCGCGGCCTCTCCCCAGGCCAGCGCCGTCACGGTCAGCATGCTGCCCGCCACAGCCACCCCGGCCTCCTCGGGCGGCGAACTCCCCGCCTCGTACCGCAGGACATCCCCATCGGGGTCCTCGAAGTGGCCCGCGAGATCCACCGTAAGCGAGTCCCCCACGAACACCTCTGCGCCGGAGAGGTCGTCCGTCACGACGGGCGCGCGGTTCGCCAACGGGCTCTCTCCGCAGGCGGCGGCCACAGTCCCCGTGAGGGCGGCTGCCAGGATGAAACGGGCGGCGACCCCTCGACGACGGCGCCCGGCGGAACGGCGCGCGGCGGCCATGTAGCCGTAAGCACGAGCGGCGAGGATCTGCAGATTCTTCATCGTCGGGTTCCTTTCGTTGGCGCGACACTCCCGTGCGCGGCGCTCGCCGCGATCCGATTTGTTCCCTCTACGATGGACGGTCGCCTGCATTACGTGCATCCGTGCTCCATCGCGACCGCGGCGTGCCGGGCGTCCGCGACCAGTTTTCCGGTGGCTCCCGCCGCACGGCACAGGTGCTCGAAGACCGCCATGTGATCGGGACCGGGACCGATGATTCGAGCGTTCGGGCGCTCCGTGAGCGAGGACACGAAGGAGAATGCCTCGTCAAGCGTGGATGGAGGATCAAACACCCGCGCGTTGGTCACGATGCGAACGAAACCGGAGAGAACGAGCACCGAGAGCGCGAAGGGCTCCGGTCCGGTGGCCATGCGGGTGACCCACCGTGCGTACGCGTCGTGCTCGGGGGTCGAGCCGTCGATGTGTGCGTAGATCAGTACGTTGACGTCGGGCAGGAGCACGGAGAATCAGCGGCGTCCGAAGCGGGCGGCATCCTCGTCGGCCTCCAGCACCCGGGGTCGGTCGAGATCGACGCCGGGATTAGGCGCTCACACTCATCCCCCGGGTGGCCGCTTCCCGGCGCACCTGTCTGTCAAGTCGGTCGCTGAGGGAGATCGTCGTGCGCATGATGAAGAGAATAACGCATCCGCGTCACTGCATCATCGCATCCTTGCCTCCGCAGGCCGCCGCCAGGGCCGTGAGCGTGGTGAGCAGGTACGTCCGGATCCGCCCGGATCCCAGCGCGGCCCGCGCATGCCGGATTCGCGCGCGGACCGCGGCCGTTTCCCCCTCGGCCGCCTCGTCGAACAGCGCTTCCACCTCACCCCGTAGCTCCGGGTTCCCGGCAGCCAGCAAGCCCAACCCGTTGTACGCCCACGCCCTGACGAAGGCGTGCGCCGACCCGGTCAGGCACTCCAGCGTCCGGCGGAGCTCTTCCTCCCGGCCGGCCGGGATCTCCATGTGAGGCAACGTCTGCAGCAGGTGGAGGATTGCATCGCTCTCCCGCAGCTGCCCCAGCAGGTCGACCAACCTGCCCGCCTGCCGTCCCCCCGGGGCACCGCCGTGCTCGGCCAGGTCCTTGATCACCCAGGTGGCGCCGACCTGGAGCGCCGGTTCCCCGCTCCCCGCGAGATCCAGCAGTTGCGGGATGGCCTCCCCGGGCTTGTCCCGCACGGCTGCCGCCACCGCGCGGAACGGCGCGACCCGCCTGCCGTCGTAGCTCCTGAGGGTTTGCGCGATGTCCATGTCGGCCCGTGCGAATGAGGTGAACGTCCCCGCGGATCGTCTGCGTCTCCGGCGCGGGGGCGCGGTTCGCCGCACGCAGGTTACCTTCCCGGTGCCGCCTCGCGCGAGGTGTGGCGCCCGGACAACCCAACCATCACGGGGCGAGAGCATTGAAGCACGGAAAGATACTCACGGCGGCCGCGCTCGCGGTCCTGGCCGCGGCGGCCCACACCCCGATCGCTGCCCGGCAGCAGGGCGGCGTCGCCGGTACCGCCCTCCTCATGCGCCAGCTCGACGGCGTCAAGCGGGTCCTGATGATCGCGGCCCACCCCGACGACGAGGACACCGGCCTGCTGACCACGCTCGCACGCGGGATGGGCGCCGAGACCGCGTACCTGTCGCTCAGCCGCGGCGAGGGCGGCCAGAACTTCATCGGCCCCCGCCTGCACGAAGGCCTGGGAGTCATCCGCACCGGCGAGCTGCTCGCGGCCCGCGCCCTGGACGGGGCCGGGCAGTACTTCACCCGGGCCTACGACTTCGGCTACTCGAAGAGCCTGGACGAGACGCTGGAGTTCTGGCCGCTCGACGAGGTGCTACGCGACGTGGTGTTCGTGGTGCGCAGGTTCCGCCCTCACGTGATCGTGTCGGTCTTCTCCGCCACGGCCCGCTCCGGACACGGACAGCACCAGCTCGCCGGGGTCGCGGCGCGCGAAGCCTTCGCGGCGGCCGGCGACCCGCAGAGCTTTCCCGAGCTGGCCGCGCACGGCGTCACCCCATGGGCGCCGTCCAAGCTGTACCGTTCGGTCCGCTTCTCCCCCCGCGAAGCGACGCTCATCGTGCCGTCGGGCGACTTCGATCCCGTGATGGGACGCTCGCACTTCCAGGTGGCCATGGAGAGCCGCAGCCGGCATCGCTCCCAGGAGATGGGGTCGGGCCAGGCGATGGGGCCGCGCGCCAGTCCTTTGCGTCTCGAGGCTTCGGTGGTGGAGGGGTTTGAGGACGACGGCATCTTCGCGGGGGTGGACACCACGCTGATCGGGCAGCTGGGCGCCCCGTTGCCTGCGGGATGGCCGGCGGACACGGAGCGGCGCCTGGCGGGGTAC
>CAZTOF010000474.1:0-3928 GCA_964615515.1 uncultured Gemmatimonadaceae bacterium | reverse complement strand
CGGCCCGACGAGTTGACGACGGTGACGGTGGCCGCCACGTCGGTGCCCTGCCGCACTTCGGAGACATCGAGGCGCTCGCCGTCCAGGTCCGTGTACGCCACCCGCACCGCCAGCCCCGACGAGGTCAGCTTCTCGTCCCCGGCCGCGGGCGAGCCCCGTGTCACGAGACTCACGAAGAGATCCGCGTCCGACGTGTTCGTCACTTCCACCCTTCCCCCGCGCTCCGCGAACCCGCCGAGGTCCTCGGAATGGACCGGGGAGGAAGACGACACCGCCGACTCGTCGTCCCCCACCCGCCGCTCGAAGGAGAAAACACCGGCCGCCTCGCCCAGCCCGTAGAAGCGCGCCATCGCCTGGAGCGCGTAGGCGACCGCGTGGGTGCTGTGCCAGTCGTCCGAATAGAGTTCGGCGGAGATCTCCTCCGCGACCCGGTCCGCCTCGGCGCGGCGGCCCAGGGTCGCCAGCGCGTCCAGCAGGATGGCGCGATCGCGCAGCGCCGAACCCATGCTCCATCCGGGCGCCGTGTACCGCGCCACCGGCTCGTCGGCGCGGACGAGCCGGGACGCGGCATCCTCCACCCCCGCCGCGCGGTACGCCGTCGCGAGGTGCCAGCGAGCCGCCGGCGCGAGGTCGGACGTCTGCCGCAGCCGGTTCATGGCCCCGATCTCGTAGTCGCCCGCGAGGGCGAGCGTGTAGAGCCGGTACGCCTGGTCCATCGCCGGCGTGTCGCCCCGGGCCGCCCACGACCGTGCGCGGCGGCGCTGGTGGGCCCTCCAGCGCGAGATCACCTGCGGATCGACGTAGTGGCCGAGCCGCTCGGCCTCGATCAGGAAGTGGCCCACGTAGTTCGTCACCCACCCGTCGCGGCCGTCTCCGGCGGCGTGCCCGCCCGGCCAGTAGGAGAACCCCCCGGACGAGGTCTGAAACCCCCGCAGGCGGTCGATTCCGGCCCGCACGTTTTCCTCAAGCTCGGTCCGGTCGCCGGGGTCGAGCGGCACGAGCAGCGGCAGGTGGAGCTGCGGGAACACCGCCGAGGTGATCTGCTCGACGCACCCGTGGGGGTACCGGACCAGGTAGCCCAGCCGCGCCTCCAGGTTCAGGGGCGGGAGCGGCGTCACCTCGAGGGTGGCCGAGTTCGTCCCCGGGATTCCGTGGGGCGCCACGTCGGTCCTCCATCGCTCGCCCGGCTCGATCCGGGCCCGAAGCTGGTCGGCGGTGACCGGATTCGGGTTGCGGACCCTGAGCGCGATCTCCGACCGCGCGGTGTGCTCGCCGGCCGCCGCGGCGAACCGCAGGACCCCCTGGCCGGGCCGGTCTCCCGCCCGGAGCCGCAACGTGGCCACCTGTTCGTCGGTGCCGGCGAAGTCGACGGTCGCGGCGGCGCTCCCCACCACCTCGAACCGGGGACCCGCGTCGACGCTCACGGTCGCCTGTTCGATCCCGTCCTCCATTGCGAAGAGCGCCACCGGCACGGCGATCTCCTCGCCCGGCCCCACGACCCGGGGCACGGTCGCCAGCATGGAGAGCGGCTGCCGCACGAACACCGGCTCGAAGGCCGAGCCGTACGCCCCCTCGTGCCCCGCGACGACCATGACGCGCACCTGCCCGATGTACTCGGGAAGGTCGACCGCGTGCGCGCGGCGCCGGCCGCGCCCGAGGGTGAACGGCCCCAGGAAGCGCACCACCGGGGGGAAGCGGCTGCGGTCCTGCTCCTGAATCTCGGCCGCGTCGTCGCCGCCCAGGGCCAGCAGCCGCTCCAGCTCCCCGCCGTAGGCCCCCGCGACCTCGTCGAAGAGGTCCCAGGTGGTGACCCCGAGGGCATCCCTGCTGTAGAAATGGCCGTGCAGGTCGGGCGTCTCGAAGCTGGTGAGGCCGAGCAGTCCCTCGTCCACCACCGCGAGCGTGTACGTCATGGGCCGGCCCGACGCTTCGGCCACCCGTACCGTGACGGTGGTGTCGGGACGCCACTCCACCGGCACGTCGATGCGGGGCCGCAGAACGGTGGCCGGGTCCTCGACCGCGAGCGGAATGAACCCGTACAGACGGATGGGCCGGTCGTTGGCGCGCCCCGCGTGCGGCTGAATGAGGCTGACTCCCACATAGACGTTGGGGCTCATCTCGGCGGTGATCGGCACCACGAAACGGGTTCGCCGCCCGCCGAACTCGATCCAGCGCTGCTCCAGGCTCCGCGAGCCCGTCTCGAGCGTCACCAGCGCCCGTCCCAGGTTCGCCTCCGGCAGCCGGATCTCGGCCACGTCGCCGACGGAGTAGTGCGTCGTGTCGGAGAGCAGGGTCAGGGCGCTCGCCCCGGTTCCGGATCCCTCCCGGGGACGCCCCGCCCATCCCGGCCAGTCGATGTAGACGGTCGTTCCGGTGCAGTGGCCCCCTTCGGCGTCGCAGGCGCGCAGCAGGTACCGTCCCCACTCGGGCCGGTTGACGGCGAAGTCCCAGCTTCCGCGCCCGTCCGTCGTGGCGATGCGTCCGCGGGCGGCCACCGCGGTGTGCTCGGATTCGGTGAAGCGGGCGAGCGATTCCGCCGACCGGTCCCACCACCAGCGCCAGTCGATCTTGTAGAGCGTGAGGTCGACGGAGTCCGCGGGCACGGGGTCGCCGCCGGGGGACAGCGTCGCGACCTGGACGGTGTGCGTCGTGTCGGTGAGCAGGATGCCGCGTGCGTCGCCGCCGGGCGGGCGGATCCCGACATACCGGTCGTAGGGCGAGAAGCGCAGATGCCGCCGGTTGGTGCTGAAGGCGCCGCCCTGCTCGAAGAGGCGGGTGGTGAAGGTGGCCGTGAGCATCCCGGGGGAGTGTACGCCGGGTGCGAGTCCGGTGGTGAAGGTGGCGAGACCCTCGTCGTCGAGGGAGCCTTCGAAGACCTTCACGGGCTCGCCGGCGTACTCGCGGGCGGGATCGTCGAAGGTGTAGCCGGAGAAGCGGGTGAAGGCGGTGGGCGCCGGACGGAAGGTCACCTCGACGTCGGCGTCCAGGTTGCGCGCGACCGCGCCGCTGAGCCACTGCCCGAAGAGGGTCGCCGCGTGCGGCACACCGCCGCGCAGGAGCTCGCCGCCGCCCAGGTCGAGGTCCACCTTGAGGCGGTTGGGCATCACGGTCTCGATCCGGACCGGGGTGGTGAAGCGCGCCCCCCCGACCTCGACCGCCGCGTTCCAGTTCCCGGTGGGCGCGTCGTCGGCGGTGCCGAGTGTGAAGGCGTAGAAGTCGCCGACGGGGTCGCTGTTGGTGACGGTGTGGACGATCTGGCCCATCGGGTCGAGAAGTCGCAGGGTGGCCGGGTGGCCCTGCGGAAGCGGATTGTCGGCGTCGTCGAGCACGAAGGTCAGGTGGATGTCGTCGCCGGGACGCCAGACGCCGCGCTCCCCGTAGATCACCCCCTTGAGCCCCTCGGCCGTGACTGCGCCGCCGACATCGAAGTGGCTGGTCGGGAGCGCCGACCGGGCGTCCATCCTGAGGTAGCCCTTGTCGGTCCCGTGCTCGGCCACCGCGTAGTGGGGCGGCTCGCCCACCGTGGTCCGGCCCAGTCCCCCGGATCCGGTCACCACCGTGGCGAGCGGCTGGTTCTGAAAGCTCATGAAGGTGACCCGCACGCCGCGCAGCGGTTCCGCGGTGCGAAGGTCGGTGGTGGCGACCAGGATGTCGCCCCGGGCGTCCCGCTTCGCCGTCATGCCGATGTTCGAGGCCAGGAAATTGCGCGAGTCGCGGGTGCGCGAGGACCAGCGGAAGTACGCGTCGGTGCAGGGGTCGTCCCGGTCTCTCCAGTCGAGCGAGCCCTCGTAGTTCGCCCCGACCCTGTCCCATCCGGCCTGGGCGAGACCGTCCACGTCCTCCAGGTCGGCAGGCCACGGCTCGGTGGCCACGGGTATCCGCTCCGGTCCCTCGCCGCACGCGAAGGTGGAGTTGCCGCGGTTGATCG
>CAZTOF010000473.1:0-3109 GCA_964615515.1 uncultured Gemmatimonadaceae bacterium | reverse complement strand
AGGTGGGGTCGGGACGGGGGGGACACCTCCCTCGGCGGGAATCCGATTCCATCACGATTACGCGGTTGACGGGGCGATTGGGTGGAGGCATTGTTCCGCTCCCGCGCTGCGGCTCACCAGCCGCGGGATACTGGCGAGGAGCGAGAACCTGTCGATTCAGAGTGGTCATGGCAGATAGCTATCCGATCGTCCAGGTCCGCCCGGAATGGGTCCTCGAACAGGAGGACATGGGGACGAAAGAGAAGTTCTGGTATCGGAGGCCGAGCGAAGACGAGAGTGACTGGCTCTTCAAGCACCCGCGGCAGGGTGGGGACTCTTGCGGCAGCAGGTTGAAGGACAATGGAAAGGGCGCTTGGCTCCGTCTTTCGACCACGCTTCTTCGTTGGGGAGGGAAATGCTTGACGAAAGGCGCATTCTCTTGCTAAAGGAGAAACGAGTGGGTTGGTATTCGGGAAAGGGACGCGGAGGCATCTACTGGGAGCGAGGCGCGCGGTCTGGCCTCAGCCCGCTTGGTCTGGTGCGAAGAGCGGTCGAGGCGCAGCCCGCCTACTTCACTGCGGCGCTGGCGCGGCTGGCGGAATTGCGCGATTCGCTGGTGAACGAGATTGTGAATCGTGTCCCTCTTGACTGGATGTCGCTTCCAGCCCGGACGTTCGCGATCAATCTGGTCTGCCACAATCGGAACCAACTGATGGAGCTGAGGAAATGAACCGGAAAACGCTCTTTCTGGCGTGGCAGGACAAGGTGAGTAGTCGACAGTGGTTTCCGATCGGAAGACTGGATGCCGACCTGGGGCGGTTCACCTATCGCTTCCGATACACCGGTGGGGCTGTGCGAGCGCAGGCCGAAGCGGGGTTTCCGCTTCTGATCGAATTCCCGGAACTGGAATGGGACTATCGGGCTTCGCAACTGTTTCCTCTGTTCCGAAACCGCGTGATCAACCGCAGGAGGCCGGATATGGGGAACTACCTTCGCGCCCTTGATCTCACCGAGGGCGCGGACCCCTTCGAGATTCTGTCCACCAGCGGCGGCTATCGCGCTACCGACGCCTACGAGGTCTTCCCGAAGCTGGTCAAGGGCCCTGACGGATCGTTCAAGTGCCGGTTCTTCCTTCACGGATGGCGGCATGTCAACCGGGGCGCACAGAAGCGCCTACAGGCCCTGACTCCAGCGGAGCGGCTCTACGTCACCTTGGAGTTGACCAACCCAAACACCCGGTTGGCGGTTCAGATCCAGACGACGGACTACCACATGATCGGGTGGGCCCCACGCTATCTGGTAGGTGACCTGGCCCAGGCGATGACAGAGCGGCCCCGCGACTACGATGCGAGCGTGGTACGAGTCAATCCACAGCCAGCACCGTCGAAGCAGCGCGTCCTCATCGAGATGCGCGGAAAGTGGGACGGCTATGAGCCAATGGAGGGCGACGACTATCGGCCGGTGGTGGGGGACTGACTCTCCCTGAACCGTGGCCGACAGGAGAATCATCATCGTGGCCGGACCCAACGGAGCCGGAAAGACGACTTTCGCCCGAGAGTTTCTGCCGCAGGAAGCCGATTGCCCTACGTTCGTCAACGCGGATCCGATTGCGGAGGGTCTGTCTCCCTTCCGTCCCGACGTCGCTGCCATCCGATCGGGCCGGGTCATGCTCCGGGAGGCGATCGACCGGGTAAGACACCGGGTTCGCTAGGGCGGACACGATGTTCCGCGGGACGTTGTGCGGCGGCGCTTCGCCGCTGGATGGAGTAACTTCAGGAACGTCTACCGCCACGAAGTGGATGAGTGGTTCTGGTACGACAACAGCGGTTCCGCCCCGATCATCATCGGCCGAGGAGCAAGGACCTGAGATGCCCACGAACAAGCAGACGCCGGATGACCGCGGACTGGACCCCGCCGGAATCACCGCCGCCCTTCTGCGTGCGGCCAGGCGTGCTCACGAGATCGCGCGGGAGACCGGTACCAAGGTCGTGGTCGTGGTGGATGGCAGGACGGTCGAGATGGATCCGGACCCCGAGATGTTCGACGGAATGGAAGCCGAACGGGGCGGGGAGACAGCACCCCGGCTTTCCGGGTAGTCGCGCGGACCAGTATCGGTGGGCCTGTCAGCCCGTGGACAAATAGCGCCGCTATTGGCCCCTCGTCGCGCCTTGCCAGCCCGGCGCCTCACCGCTCTCGGTGCTCGGGCGGCTTTATCCACGGACTGCTAGTCATGAGCCCGGCGGGTGATACCGTGCAATCCGCTTCCTCCACGGAGAGTTCGCGGAGCGGCAACGACTCCCCGCCGCCCAGGCCCTTTCCGCCACGCGTGATGTATTGGCGCTTCGTCGACGCCGACGCACACACGCTCGCTGCCAGCCAGGGGTACGTCAGCATAGGCTATGCCGGCAGCGACTTTCTGGCGCAGTTCGGGGAATTCGACGAGTCTCGGCCGTTGATCCTGCACGCCGCCTACGGCATCACCGACGACTTTACGCTGGCCGTCGGCTCCGGGGTCTGGGACCACGACTTCGAGTTCGGCGGCGGCCCGGGCAGGGACTATTTTCCCTATGTGGCGCCGAAGCTGCGCGTCCTGACCTCGGGGAACCTGGCCGCCAGCGTGGGAGGGCGTGTGGTGTTCCCGACCGCGGAGGGCTCCGAAGGCTACTCCTACGGGGTCGCCGTCGCATTGTCCGCAACCGGCGACGGGCGCTCGGGGCACCTGTCGTTCGGAGTGCACGGGAATCGAGACAGCGACGACAGCGAGGCCGACTACGCCATCGGGATCGGTGGGGACGTTGCCGCGCCACTGGGTACCGGCAACGAATTCAAGGTGTTCGGAGAAATGCGGCTGCTCGGGGTCGAGGACGAGAGCGTCGAGGTCATCACCGTGGGCACGCGCTTTCTCGGCGGCGGCGGACTGGGAGCGGAGTTGGGGTTCGTCATGTGGTTCGGTTTCAGGCCGAACACCGAGACCCGACCCATCGTGAGTCTCTCGTACCGGTTCTGAGGGCCGGAAGCCCGCGGCCAACGTTCCCCGGGCGTCCGGACGGCAACCCTATCCGCGCCGGCCTTACGCGCTTCCACGCCATTCTGCAGGAGGTGGAGGCGGAGGAGCCGATCAGTCTGGCGG
>CAZTOF010000472.1:0-2566 GCA_964615515.1 uncultured Gemmatimonadaceae bacterium | reverse complement strand
CCAGGGCCCCCCGTACCCCCGGGCCCCGGCCCGGGTGCGCTCGAATTCGGCCCCGATCAGTACCCGGTGCTCGGCTCCCCGTGACCGGATCACCTCCACGAGCGGCCGCGCGGCCTCCGGCACCTTCGGCTCCACCATGATGCGCATCTCCGGAAACGCGTCCAGCAACTCGGAGAAGAGCGGGAGCCGGATGCCCCGGCCGCGGTACGGAAAGCCGCCCTCGGCATCGCGGAAGCGGAAGCCCGCGTCCAGCTCCCGGGCCCGCGCCCAGGTCATCTCGCGGATCGGTCCGGTGCCGTCGGTCGTCCGGTCGACCGTCTCGTCGTGCAGGACGACGACCTCCCCGTCCGCGGTCAGCCGCACGTCCGTCTCGAGCATGTCCGCATCCCAGTCGTCGATGGCGCGCCGGAAGGCGGCCAGGGTGTTCTCGGGCGCCAGACCCGCGCCGCCGCGGTGGGCCGCCAGCACCGGCGCCCCGCCGCAGAACGGATGGCCCGGACGGGGCCTGCCGAACGCCACCGGCCGGCGCGGGCCTCAGCGACCCCGCCCGCCCGTGAGTTCCTCGACGATCCGGGAGGCGCCGTAGATGTCCTCCAGCGCCTCCAGGATGCCCCGCACGTCCACCGACACCGTGCGGTTCAGGTCCGGCATGTAGATGTAGTCGCCGGGAAGGCTCTGGATGTTGCCGTCGAAGACCAGCCCCACGACCTCCAGTTCGCGGTTGACCACGGGAGAGCCCGAGTTCCCGCCGATGACGTCGGCGGTACTGACGAAGTTGAGGGGCGTGGACAGGTCGAAGTCCGGGGACGGGTCCATCCAGCGCGCGGGGAGCGCCCATTCCTTGGCGCCGGGGTTGGAGTAGTGGCGGTCGTAGAGGCCGTAGAAGGTCGTATGGGCGGGGGCGACGGTGCCGTTGTAGGGGAATCCCGTGACCACCCCGTCGGCGATCCGCAGCGAGAAGGTCGCGTCGGGCGGGATGCGCGTGCCGTCGAGCTCGAAGTGGGCGCGGCCCAGGCGCGCGGCGATCGCCTCCTCCTCCGGACCGACCGCGGACATGACCCCCCGGAACGGCCCGTAGCGTCCGAGCAGGCCCTGGACGAAGGCGAAGGCCGGATCCGTGGCCGGGTCGAGCGTTCCCCCCGCGACGGCGCCGGCCGCGCTCGCGGAGTCGGCCATCGGCGAGGTCTCCATCAGCGCGCCGGCCGCTTCCTCCACGCCACGTCCGCCGAGCAGCCCTCCGACCGTGGGATCGTCCGCGCCGAAGGCGTCGACCAGGTCCTGCATGCGGGCGCGCAGAAGGGCCTCGTCCAGTTCGCGGGGACGGTTCGGGACCCCGTTGAGCGCGTCGAGCAGCTCCTGCAGTTCCTCCTCGGAGGCACCCTGCTGGCGGGCGCCGTCGTACTGCCGCGCCGACAGCGTGCGCAGAACCAGCGCCGACTCGTAGTTGGGATTGCCCAGCACCGCGAAGGCGTGGACCTCGGCAGCCACGGCGGCCTTCCGCGCCTGCAATTCGGCCATCTGCCCGAAGAGCGGCAGGTGCGTCTCAGCCAGCGCCGAGTCGGCCTGGAGCGCTTCGCGGAAGTCCCGCTCCGCCGCTCCCCGGCGCGCGATGATGTACGGGTCCTGCAGCCCCCCCAGCATGCCCGTGTAGGCCTTCTGGGCGTTGAGGAGGCTGAAGACGGAGTTGCGGATCTCGTCGATGCCCGGTTCGTCGCCGCGGCCCTCGAGGTAGCCCTGGATGGCCTCGATCCGCGAACCGAGGAACCCGAGCAGCGCGGGCATCTCCACGTCGCGGCGGTACTCCAGCTCCGCGACGGTCTGCAGCCGCGAGGTGCTCCCCGGATTGCCGAGGATGAAGACGAGGTCTCCCGTCGCGGTCCCGGTCCCGCTCCAGCGGAAATGGTCGCCGGTGGCGAGCGGCTGGCCGTCGTCGCCGTACAGGCGCAGGAAGGCGAAGTCCAGCGAGTAGCGCGGGTAGGTGAAGTTGTCGGGATCTCCGCCGAAGTAGCCGATCTGCAGCTCCGGGGCCATCACGAGCCGCGCGTGCGGGTAGCGGCGAAAGACGTAGGCCGAGTACAGACCGCCGTTGTAGAGCGACACGATTTCCACATGGGTCCCCGCCTCCTCGCCGCCGCGCTCGTCCCGGATGCGCGCGGCCGCGGCCTCGGTCAGGCTGTCACGCAGCGCGCTCCGGGCCCGGGCGTCGGCCACGGCGTCCACCGCGTCGCGGATCTCGCCGGTTATGTCCAGGATTTCGACGAGCTGGTCGGCCTCGAAGTCCTCCACCTCCCGTTCCTCCTCGAGGGTCGCCGCGTAGAAGCCGTCGTCGAGGAGGTTCTCGTCGTCGTCGGTCACCTGCACGACGAAGTCGCGGGCGCAGTGGTGGTTGGTGAGGACCAGGCCGCGGGGCGAGACCAGGGAGGCCGAGCACCCTGGGATCCTGAGCGCGCCGAGACGGGCGCGGGCGTACCAGTCGTCGCCGGGAGAGAAGCCGTAGGTGGACTGCAGGTACTCGGTCGGGGGCGCGTCGAAGGTCCACATCTTGCCGTTGTCGAAGGCGCCGGCC
>CAZTOF010000471.1:0-1570 GCA_964615515.1 uncultured Gemmatimonadaceae bacterium | reverse complement strand
ACCGTAGTAGTAGCCCCGGCGACCCTCCTGGATGTGCATCGCCCGAAGTGCATTGAGCCAGTAGGCCCACCCGAACCATTTCATATGGAAGGTCTCGCGAACTTCGATCTCGATCCGCGATACGGGCAACAGGTTCCGGGTGTAACGCATCTGGTCGCTGTCGGGGCCTATTCCGTCCAACCACTCGAAGATCTTCCGGTCGTGCCGGCCTGCGATGAGGGTCGGAACGAAGAGCTGCCGGAACAATTGCGGCTCTGCGACGAGAAGTTCCGAGGAGCCTGATTCCGGGTACCTGACCTGGCTTCCCGGAGCCAGGGGGACCTCGCCCTCGGGATCGAGTTCCACCACCATGCGGACTCCTGGTTGAATGGCGGACCCGGGAACTTCGACATTGTAGGAACCGATCAGATTCGATTCGTCGACGGTGGTGGGAATCTGGTCCTGCTGCGGTCGGAGGAGCCGCTCGAAGACCACGTCATTTCCCTGGAGCAGGGTGACATTGACGGCGGGTTCGAACCAGTTGACCAGGTCCACGACCGCGAAGATCCGGAGAAGGGCCGGCCGGCCCGCGATCAGACGCACGGAGCCCAGTCGGTTCTGGGCGGCCTGCGTGAGATAGATCACCGGGGCGGTCAGACGCACTTGGTCGGGATTCACGCGGAAGTGGGCCGCAGTCTCCAGGCTCCCCACGCGGACCGTGACGTCCGCCGTGCCGGGGTGCAAGCCGGTCAGCGTCCCGTCACGGCCGATTGCCGCGACCTGCCTGTCGGAAACCTTCCAGACCGGCGGTGCCCAGCTGGGCACGGTCATTGCTTCGCCGTTCTGATCCCGGACGACGAGCACCAGCCTGGTCGATTCTCCGACCGTGAGCAGGTCGGTCTCGGCAACCAGGGCCAACTCGGTCGGTATCCGGTCGGCTTTCAGGCGCAGGTCGGCGCAGCCCCAGGGGAGCACCACACCCGCCAGGACTGCCTGAAGGAGCCTCGCACTGCCCGAAAACGCCCGCGGTGCCGTCATGTTCCCGCCTCCTTGAGTCCGACCTGCCTCTCTTGTCCATGATATACCACCCTGGGCCGAGAAGCATTACCCCCGCGCCGAGATGACCCCAAACTCGACCCAAACTCGGCCTCCGCCTTGACCCGCCCGTCGCCGCGTTTCTAGAATCCCCGTCCCGTTGCCCATTCCCCGGGGCGGGCGCGACAGCCTCGACGCAGCGCCGCCGCCGGCGTACTCTCGTTCGGCCGAATGGGCATCCCGCAAACCGCAAGCAAGGAGGTGGCATGGCCGCGGCCAGGTCTTTCAGAACGGAGAACATCCGCAACGTGGTGGTCCTCGGACACGGGGGATCGGGGAAGACGACACTCATCGACGCGGTGTGCTTCGCTGCGGGGACCTCCAGGCGGAAGGGGAACGTGAACGCGGGCACGGCGCTCACGATGACGACCCCCGAAGAGACGGGCCACGGGATGTCCATGCAGCTGACGGTCGCCCACGCCATCGCCGGCGGGACCAAGATCAACTTCCTCGACACGCCCGGTTACATGGACTTCGCGGGCGAGGCGGCCGCGGC
>CAZTOF010000470.1:0-3359 GCA_964615515.1 uncultured Gemmatimonadaceae bacterium | reverse complement strand
CGCGTCCAGACCCTCGCGCAACCCGGCGAAGTGCTCCCGCACATCCCCGTACGCCCCGAAGTGCGTCGCCACGATCCGCTCCGGCCCCCACGCCATCACCCGCTCCATGCTGTCCTTCCAGACCTCCACGTCGATATCGGGCGGCGGCGTGACGGGCAGCGCCGGACCGTCCCCGATGCGGATTCCCCCCACGTCGCCCACCCACGCGGTCCCGGTTGCGGCTTCGTAGTAGGCGACGTGGTGCCTGGCGTGCCCGGGGACGTACGCCACTTCGATGCGGCGGCCCCCGAGCTCGAGGACGTCCCCCTCCTCCACCACCCGGAGCGAGCCCTCGGGTACGGGCAGGAAGTCGCCCCACAGCGCCGCCATGGCGTCCCCGTAGATCCTCCCCGCCGAGGCGAGGAGGCGTGCCGGATCGGCCATGTGGGGCGCGCCCACCGCATGCACGAACACCTCCGCCCCCGGCTCCTCCCGTACGATGGCGCCGGCGGCGGTCGCGTGATCGAGGTGGATGTGCGTGAGCAGGACCGCGCGAACGTCCTCCAGCGAGCGTCCCATCACGGCCAGACCGGTTCGCAGGGCCGGCATGCGGGACTCGGGACCGGGATCGACCAGGGCGATCCCGTCGTCGAGGTCCAGCACGTTCACGCCGATGATCCCGGGGCGGCCCAGGTGGTGCAGATCCACGATGCTGATACCCCCGCCGATCGGGGTTGTCGCAATGGCCGGAGTGCTCATGCCCGGGTGCCCGTGACTACCGCCCCTCCATCACCCGGGCCCATTCGTCGGGAATGGAGAGCCATTTCGCCGCCCACTCGGCCCTGACCCTGGGCGAAGGGTGGTAGGAGGCGAAGATCCGGAGCTTCAGGTCGCCCAACAGGGGCATGGACCGGGCCGCGTCTTCGCCCACGAAGACCAAGGTGTCGAGGAGGGGCAGCCGAGCGACAAGCTCCCTCACGTGCTCGACGCCCTCGCCCAACTCCTCCGGCGACACCTCTCTCCTTCGGTCCCACCATGGAACCACGTTCCAGATCAGCGACACGGAGCGCGGCACCCCGGCGAGCCTCATGAGCCTGAATGTCCACTCCGCCGTCCGGCCGTCGTTGTCCCTCGAAACGAACCCGGATCCGCGGGGACTGGCCGCATCCGTCTTCGGCCCGGGTTTTTCGAAGAGGAAGAGAACGCGAGCCACCGTGCCTCCGTCCAGCGGGTCGAAGTGGGGAACCGTCGTGTCCGGGCGAACCTGCCGGAGACGCTCGGCGAAGTCGGCCAGGGGCTTGACGTGCGGCGAACCCAGCAGTGCGAGGCGCCGCTCACGCACTTCGGGCAGGCGAAGGGTGCGCGGCACCTGGGGATCGAAGGGGAGGGACATGGCGGCCTCCGTTCCGCTCGGCTGTAACGGGGAACTCGTGCTGGGATTCGGGCGCTCCCGGAAAGAAGTGGGGCACGTGCTCCCGGACAGGCCCGGCAGACCTGGATACTCTCTCCCGCCTCCACACATTGTCAAATCGGAAACACGTGGCACCCGGTGCCCACGCGTTCCGCCGAACGGATGCGGGGAGGGGTTCGCCAGGCTCCTGATTCACTGTAGCTTGGCACCATGGACCCCGCACTCTGCAGAATCCGGGAGTTCCCCGCGTGATGCCCCTCGAGCCCGTGTGGAGCAGCGACCGGGGAAGGCTGATGCTCGCCGGCCCGGCGCCTCGCCGCTCGCGGGAGTTTGTCCACACACTCCTGGCACTCGCCTCGGTGATCGCCCTCACCGCCCCACCCCACCCGGCGGCCGCCCAGGCCCAGGCCTCCACCGGGGTCATCCGCGGGGTGGTGGTGGACGCGGCCGGCACCCCCGTCGCGGACGCCCTGGTCGAGTTCAAACACCGCGAGACCGGTCTCCATACGACCGTGCGAACGACCCCCTCGGGCACCTTCGTGCGTCCGCTCCTCCCGCTGGGCACCTACGACGTGGCCGCGCACGCCTCCGACCAGCTCGGCGAGGCGACCGCGCCCGGCCTCACCCTGCGCGTCGGCGAGGAGGCGTCGCTGCGGCTGCGCTTCCAGGCCGTCGAACTCGAGGGAATCACCGCCGAGGCGCACCGTGACCACCTCGTGTACCCGGAGGACGTCACCAGCTCCACCCGCCTCTCGCAGGATGTCGTGGACGGGCTGCCCAACAACGGTCGCAACTACCTGGACTTCGCGCTGCTCACCCCCGGCGTGGCGATCTCGCAGGGACCCGACGGCGACGAGCTCAACATCAGCGGCCAGCGGGGCATCTTCACCAACTTCATCGTGGACGGGGCCGACTTCAACAACCCCTTCTTCGGCGAGCAGCGCGGCGGCCAGCGTCCCGCCTTCACCTTCAGCCAGGACGCCATCGAGGAGGTGGTGGTGGTGAACCAGGGCGCGGCGGCCGAGTTCGGGCGTTCAGCCGGGGGGTTTGTGAATGTGATCACAAGGTCGGGGACCAACGAGCTGACCGGATCCGCTCACTACTTCGGCCAGTGGGACGGGGTGTCGGCGGCGTACCCGGCCGCGGCGCAGGCGGGAGAGCCCGAGTTCCTGCGCAGCCAGTTCGGCTTCACCCTCGGCGGCCCCATCGCGCGCGACCGCGCCTTCTTCTTCGTGGCCTACGACCAGCAGAAGGCGACCGAGACCAAGCAGACGCACCGCCTGGTCGACAACCCGGCCAACCTGGCCAAGCTGCGCGACTTCCTGACCACGCGGTGGCCCGGCCTCTTCGACGGCGAGTTCGGGCCCATCGACCGCACCGACGACGCCCGCGCCCTGCTCGCCAAGGCCGACCTCCACCTCGACGGACGCAACCAGCTCTCCTTCAAGTACAACTACAGCTGGTCCGAGCAGCTCAACGGCACCTTCGACGTGGACTCGTGGGGACTGTCCGCGAACGGGATCGAGACCGACGAGGCGCACGCCTTCAACGCGAGTTGGCGATCGCTGCTCAGCAGCACGCTGTCCCACGAGCTGCGGGTGCAGTGGGCGCGCGAGGACCGCGTGCGCTGGTACGACGGCCCCCTCATGCCGGATGCGACCGTGCCCGCGCCGCCGCAGTTCAAGGCCTTGGGCGGCCGGCCCTTCCCCGACATCGCCATGGACTTCGACGACGGCTTCCGCATCGGGCTGCCCTTCTTCCTCCCCATCGATCCCGCCTACGACACCCGGCTCCAGGTCGTCGACAACTGGTCCTGGCTCATGGGGCGGCACCTCTTCAAGGCGGGCGCCGAGTACAACCGGACGGGGATCACGCAGCAGTTCATCGGCTTCGCGAACGGGCGCTACATCTTCGCCACGGTCGACGGCTTCATCAACTTCGTGACCCGGGGGCCCCGCTACGTCACCTG
>CAZTOF010000469.1:0-11887 GCA_964615515.1 uncultured Gemmatimonadaceae bacterium | reverse complement strand
GTGGGGTTCCGCTCGCACGGCAGGAGTGCGTTCGCCGACCTGGAAGACCATACGGGCCGCGTGCAGGTCTACCTGAAGCGCAACGTGCTCGGAGACGAGCCGTATTCGCTCCTCGACCTGCTGGATCTGGGGGACTGGATCGGTGTCGAGGGTGAGCTCTTCCGCACCCGGATGGGACAGGTGACCATCCTGGCCGACAGCCTCGGGTTGCTGAGCAAGTCGCTGCGTCCGCTTCCGTTCGGCAAGGTGGAGGTGGATGCCGAAACCGGCGAGGCGATCACCCATTCGGGCTTCGCGGACCGGGAGTCGCGCTACCGGCGGCGCTACGCGGACCTGGCGGTCAACCCGGGGGTCCGCGAGGTCTTTCACGTGCGCACACGCATCGTGACCGCCGTCCGCCGCTTCCTCGACGACCTGGGCTTCGTCGAGGTCGAGACACCCGTCCTGCAGCCGCTCTACGGGGGCGCGTCGGCGCGGCCCTTCGTCACCCGCCACCTGGCCCTGAACCGCACCCTCTACCTGCGCATAGCCGACGAGCTGTACCTGAAACGGCTCATCGTGGGCGGCATGGACCGGGTCTACGAGATTTCGAAGGACTTCCGCAACGAGGGGATCGACCGGTTTCACAACCCGGAGTTCACGATGCTGGAGTTCTACCAGGCCTTCGCCGACTACGAGGAGATGATGGGGGTGGTGGAGCGGCTCATGGGGGCCGTGGCCGAAGCGGCGGGCTGCGGCGGCAGCTGCACCTTCCAGGGGGTGGAGTTTTCGCTGGAGCCGCCCTTCCGCCGGGTACCGTTCGTGGACAGCCTGGCCGAAGCGCTGGGCACGGATCCGCTGGAGGCGCCCGAGCGGGAGCTTCGCGCGCGGGCGGAGGCGCACGGTGCGGGCGACCTCGAAGGTGCCGGACGCGGCAAGCTCCTCGACAAGCTCTTCGGCGTGCTGGTCCAGCCCGGACTCGTGCAACCCGCCTTCGTCGTGGACTATCCCAAGGAACTGAGCCCGTTGGCCAAGGTGAAGCGGGGCGCGCCCCGCCTTACGGAACGGTTCGAACTCTTCGTCGCGGGCGAGGAGCTGGCCAACGCCTTCAGCGAGCTGAACGATCCGGTCGCGCAACGGGCCCGCTTCGAGGACCAGGCGGCCCTGCGGGCGGCCGGAGACGCGGAGGCCCAGCAGGTGGACGAAGACTACATCAGGGCATTGGAATACGGGCTCCCCCCGACGAGCGGGGTGGGAATCGGCATCGACCGGCTGGTCATGCTGCTCACCGACCAGCCGTCGATCCGTGACGTCATTCTCTTCCCGACGCTGCGTGAAGCGGAGTGAGGGCGAGCGATGACAACGAAGACCGGTCCGGTGCGGATGCATGGCCTCACGAATGCCGCGGGGGTCTTGTCCGCGGGCTGCCGGCAGTCGGTGGATGAACCCGCGCGAGGACCGGGAGCGGTGAGGTGCCGGGCCGGCGAGGCGGCGGCGTGCGACGGCATGCCGTGGGGGCCGCGCCGATGAAATCGCAGACCCGCCTCGCCTGGTTTCTCGCGCGCCGGTACCTGCTGGCGTCCCGCGGGGGAGGACGTCTGCTCTCGTTCATCACCTGGATCGCGCTTGGCGGGGTGATCGTGGGCGTCACCGCGCTCGTCGTGGTGATCGGCGTGATGACCGGGATGCAGAACGAACTGCGCGCCAAGATCCTCGGCTCCACGCCCCACATCCTGGTGCGGCAGTCGGGGAGCACGTTGCTCCTGGACGACTGGGAGGGCGTAACGGAGACGGTCGCGGCGGTCGAGGGTGTCGTCTCGGCGGCTCCGGTCACATTCACCCGGGTGGCCCTGGTGCGCCCGGGCGCCGGCCGCGACTACGCGGAGGTCCTGAACCTGTTCGGGGCGCACCTGGGCGATGAGGGGCCGCCGGTGACGTCGATGGAGGACAGCCTGCGGGGCGGGCATCTCTCCCTGGAGAAGGAGCCGGGGGGGCTGACGCCGCTCGTGCTGGGAAGCGGCATCGCGGGACGCATGAATCTCTTTCCCGGAGACACGGTCAGGGTCGTCTCCTTCGAGAACATGCGGGTGAGCCCCAACGGGGACGTGGTGCCGCGCTCGGATGACTGGGTGGTGTCGGGGATCTTCTCGACGGGAATGTACGAGTACGACCTGCAGAACGGCTACGCCGCCATGGCCGACGTCCAGGACCTCCTGGACCTCGACGAAGGGACCGCCTCGTGGGTAGGGGGGCGGACCGAAGACCCCTGGGACGCCGGGGCCGTGGCGGATTCCGTGCGGGCCGCGCTGGGCGGCTGGCCCTACATCGTCGACCCGTGGACGCAGACGAACCGCCAGCTGTTTTCGGCGTTGAAGCTGGAGAAGCTGGCGATGGGGGTGATCGTCTCTCTGATCGTGCTGGTCGCGGCGTTCAACATCGTGAGCACGCTGGTGATGGTCGTGGTCAACCGCACCAGGGAAATCGGGATCCTCAAGGCGATGGGGCTCACGCGCCGGGACACGCTGCGGGTATTCGTGTTCCAGGGACTTTGGGTCGGCGTCATCGGTACGCTCTCCGGTCTCGGCCTGGGGTTGACCCTCGCCTTTCTGATCGAGCGCTACCGGCTGATTCCGATTCCCCCGGACATCTACTTCGTGGACCGGCTGCCCGTGTCGCTGTCGCCGTGGGACATCGTGTGGATCAGCGGCGTGAGCTTCCTCATATCCCTCCTGGCGACGGTATACCCGGCCCGGCAGGCTTCGGGTCTGGAACCGGTGGAGGCGATCCGGCATGATTGAGAAGGTCACATCCTCGGGAGACGGGGCGGGCCGATCCGGCCGGGGACACTCCAGCGAGGCCGGCGCGAATCACGATGACGGCAGACGCCCGCCGCTGGAGGCCCGGGGACTCCACCGCACCTACCGCGGCGTCGCCGGCCCGGAACTGCACATCCTTCGCGGGCTGGACTTCAGGCTGGGGTGGGGCGAGTCGGTCGCCATCGTGGGGGCCAGCGGCGCGGGGAAGTCAACGCTCCTGCATCTCCTCGGGGCACTCGACCGGCCCTCCGCGGGAACGGTCCTGGTGGGGGGGACCGACATTTCCACCCTGAGCGACGAGGAGGCGGCGGGGCTGAGGAACCGGCGCATCGGTTTCGTCTTCCAGTTCCATCACCTGCTGCGCGACTTCACCGCACTGGAGAACGTCATGGTTCCGGCGCTGATCCGGGGCGACGACCCGGCCGGGGCCAGGTCGCGGGCCACGGAACTGCTCCGCCAGGTCGGGTTGGGCGGCCGCCTGGGCCACAAGCCGCGGGAGCTCTCCGGTGGCGAACAGCAGAGGGTCGCCGTCGCCCGCGCCCTTGTGAACGAGCCGCTCATCCTCCTGGCCGACGAGCCGACCGGGGATCTCGACACGGACACCAGCGGTGACGTGCAGGATCTGCTGCTCGAGATGAAGGAGCGGCACGGAGTTGCGTTCGTGGTCGTCACGCACAACCGTGAACTGGCGGCGAAGGCGGAGAGAGTTCTTCGGCTACGGGAAGGGGTTCTCGAGAATGTCTGAAATGGACCGTGTCTGCGACGGGCCGAACTGCGAGAATGCCGCGTGTGTGCACCTTACGCAGGTCGTGGACAACAAGATGTCCACGCAGCACCTCTGCAAGGCCTGCGCCCAGGAGAAGGGCATCGGTGCGGTGCCCCCGGAGGAGACCGAGATTGCCGAGCTGATGGCCCAGCTCGCCGAGGGGGCTTCGGAACCGGAGCCGAGCGACGCTCCCGAACCGTGCGCCGTGTGCGGCCTGACCTTCGACGGCTTCCGCGAGACCGGCCGTCTCGGCTGCCCCCACTGCTACACTTCATTCGAGTCCGGAATGCGGCGGCTCCTCGGCCGCATCCACGGCGCCACGCGGCACGTGGGGAAGGTCTATCTTCCCCCGGAGCCGCACGCCGCCCACGGCGACCTGCGCCTCGACGACCTGCGGCGGCGCCTCCGCCGGGCGGTGGATTCCGAGGACTTCGAACGCGCGGCGGTGCTGCGCGACCAGATTCGCGAGCTCGAGCCGGTGGAGTCGTCATGACGGACCCGGGAGCGGTCCGCGACCTCGGCCTGGGTTGGCTCGACGCGAGCGGCCCGCACGCCGACATCGTGCTCTCGACCCGGGTGCGTCTCGCACGGAACCTTCAGGGGCACCCCTATCTCTCGCGGGCCAAGGTCGGCGACCGCGAGGCCGTCTACGACCGCGTCGAGGGGATCGTGGGGACGCCCACGCTCCCGGCGGGCGCGAAGCTGCTGCGCATACAGGAACTGGACCTGCGGACGCGGCGCATCTTTCTGGAGCGCCGGCTGATTTCCCGTGACCTGCTCGGCCGGGGGGACGGCAGGGAGCCCCGTCCCGGGGCCGCCCTTCTGGTCTGCTCCGGAGAAGCCGTCACCGCGATGGTGAACGAGGAGGACCACCTGCGGCTACAGAGCCTCAGGTCGGGATTGAGCGCAATGGAGGCGTGGAGCCTTGTGGACCGGCTGGACGAGGGGATCGGACGGGACCTGCTCCTCGCATACCATCCCGAGTTCGGATACCTGACCTCCTGCCCGACCAACGCGGGAACGGGGCTGAGGGCATCGGCGCTCGTGCACCTGCCGGCCCTGGTGCTCACGAAGGAGATCGGGCGGGTCCTCGAGGGTCTCGACCAGGTCGGTTTGACCCACCGGGGCCTGGACGGCGAGGGCTCCGACTTCGTGGGGAACTTCTTCCAGATCTCCAACCAGACCACGCTGGGCAGGAGCGAGGAGGATCTGGTGGAGCATTTCGGACGCACCGTCAGCGCCGTAATCGAGAAGGAGCGCAAGGCGCGCCAGGTGCTGCGGGGCGCGGGACCGAGAACCGAGGACCTGATCTGGCGTGCCTACGGACTGCTGCGCCACTCGCGGCTCCTGACCTACCGGGACCTGATGGAGCTCCTGTCCGGTGTGCGGCTGGGGGTTTCGCTCGGGCTCCTGCCGCTGACCGGGGTCGGTCCGTTGAACCGGGTCATGGTTTTTTCGCAGGCCGCGCACCTCGCGGAGGCCGCGGGCCGGGAACTCTCCGGTGCGGAGAGACAGGCTCACAGGGCCGAATACGTTCGTAAGGTAATGGAGAGCGAACGGGGGGCGTAATGGAGAGCGAACACCGGTCCCCCACTACCGATACGCGGTTGTGAAGGCGATTATGGTATTCGGGCGGGAGCCGGACGACGTGCCACCGAAGGCCCCGGAGGGTCCACGGAAATGAACTACAACTTTACGGAAAGAGTCCGAAAGGTCCTTTCGATGGCCCGCCAGGAGGCAATCCGCCTGCAGCACGACTACGTGGGGACGGAGCACATCCTCCTCGGACTCATCCGCGAGGGCGAGGGAGTGGCGGCCCATGTGCTCGGCAATCTCGACGTGGACCTGGACCGCATACACGAGCGGGTCGAAGAGTCGGTGCGAAAGGGGAAGGCCACGATCGCGCTGGGTGAATTGCCGTATACCTCGCCCGCAAAGAAGGTGCTCGAGTTCGCCATGGCGGAGGCCCGCGAGCTGAACCACTCCTACGTGGGCACCGAGCACCTGCTGCTGGGGCTCCTGCGCGAGAGCAAGGGAATCGCGGCCCAGGTGCTCAATTCGCTCGGCGTGACCATCGACGAGGCCCGGGCCGAGACGCTCAAGGTGCTGGGTTCGGATGTGAGTCCGGGCACTTCGGCCGGCCCCGGCGGCGCGGTTCCTGCTCCGGCGTCCGCGCGGGGTGACCCGAAGTCCAAGACTCCGGCGCTGGATCACTTCTGCCGCGATCTCACGGGACTCGCCCGGCAGGGCGAACTGGATCCGACGATCGGACGCGAGACCGAAATCGAACGGGTCACGGAAATCCTGTGCCGCAGGAAGAAGAACAACCCGGTCCTGATCGGCGAGCGGGGGGTCGGGAAGACCGCCATCGTGGAGGCGCTGGCCCAGCTGATCGGACGGGGCGAGGTGACGGAAAATCTGAGGGAACACCGGGTCCTGGCCCTCGACATGGCCGCGGTAATCGCCGGCACCAAGTACCGCGGACAGTTCGAGGAGCGGCTGAAGGCGGTGATGAACGAGATCACGAGCAACCGCAATGTGGTGCTCTTCATCGACGAGCTGCACACACTGGTGGGCGCCGGTGCCGCCGAAGGCGCGATCGACGCCTCCAACATGCTGAAACCGGCGCTGGCGCGCGGGGAGCTCCAGTGCATCGGCGCCTCCACCTTGAACGAATACCGGAAGTACGTCGAGAAGGACGGAGCGCTGGAGCGCCGCTTCCAGCCCGTCATCATCGATCCCCCGACCGTCGAGGAGACGATCGCGATCCTGGCGGGGCTGCGCGGCCACTACGAAGACCACCACAAGATCACGATTCCTGACGATGCCCTGACCCACGCGTCACAGCTGGCCGACCGGTACATCACGGACCGGTTTCTGCCCGACAAGGCCATCGACGTCATCGACGAGGCGGGGGCCCGCGCGCGCATCGCCAGCCAGGTGCCGCCGCCGGAGGTCGATGAACTGAAGGCGCAGCTGTCGGGGGTCGTCGATGGCAAGGAGAGCGCGATCCGTGACCAGGACTTCGAGCGCGCGGCTCAGCTCCGCGACGAAGAGCGGGGGCTCCAGCAGCGGATTCGCGAGGAACACGCCGCGTGGAAGGAGGAACGGAGACGTTTCCGGCCGGAAATCACCGTAGAGGACGTGGCGTTCATCGTGAGTCGCTGGACCGGTGTGCCGGTGACGCGCATCCGGCAGGAGGAGACGACGCGGCTGGTCAACATGGAGGACGAACTCCACAAGCGCGTCGTGGGCCAGCACCAGGCGATATCCGCGATCTCGCGTGCCATCCGGCGCGGCCGCGCGGGGCTCAAGGACCCGCACCGGCCGATCGGCTCCTTCATCTTTTCCGGGCCGACCGGGGTGGGGAAGACCGAACTGGCGCGGACCCTGGCCGAGTTCCTGTTCGCTGACCGCGAAGCGCTGATCCGGGTAGACATGAGCGAGTACATGGAGAGGTTCTCCGTGTCCCGCCTGATCGGCGCTCCCCCGGGGTACGTGGGCTATGAAGACTCGGGGGCGCTCACCAAGGCGGTGCGCCGCCGCCCGTACTCGGTGGTCCTGCTCGACGAGATCGAGAAGGCCCACCCGGACGTCTTCAACATCCTCCTGCAGGTCCTCGACGAAGGGCACCTCACCGACAACTACGGCCGGGTCATCGACTTCAAGAACACCGTGCTCATCATGACCTCCAACCTGGGGGCGAGGAACATCGCCAAGGGCGGGCTGGGCTTCCAGCAGGCCGATCCCCGCTCCAGCTACGAGATCATGCGCGACAAGGTCAACCAGGAGATCAACCGGACCTTCAACCCCGAGTTCCTCAACCGCGTGGATGACACCATCGTCTTCCACCCGCTGAGCCGCGACGAGATCGGGGAGATCGTGCACATCATGCTCGGTGACCTGGAGACGCGGCTGGCGCAGGGACGGATGTCGCTCCGGCTCTCCCAGGCGGCGGTGGACTTCCTGGTGACCCACGGATACAGCGAGAAGTACGGAGCCCGGCCCCTGAAGAGAGCGATTCGGCGCTTTCTCGAAGAGCCGCTGTCGGAGAAGATCCTGATGGCGGAGTTCGCTGCGGGAGATGAAATCGAAGCCGACGTTGCGGAGAGCGGAGAAACCCTGGCGCTCGGGGCCGTGTCTCCGAGCACGACATGATGCGGAGCGTGCGCGCAGGATGCGGACCGGCGGGAGGCGTGGAGTCGAACCGCGTTGCCGGCCCGGGGCTGTGCGGCTCTCGCTGCTCGCGCGGGTTCATCCACGGGCTCCTCCCGGCCATGTTGCTCGCGCTGGCGCCCGCCGCCGCCGCCGGGCAGGCTGCTCCCGGCCTGGTCCGGGTCGATTCGGTGGTGGTGCGTGGGGTGGCGCGCCTGACCGCCGGGGACGTGACGGGGGCATCGGGGATCCAGACCGGGGCGCTCCATAGCTGGCTGGACATCAACCGCGCCCTGAAGAACGTCTGGGCGACGGGGCAGTACGAGGACCTGGTGGCCAGGATGGAAACCACGGCGGGGAGAAACACCCTGATTCTCGAGGTGGTGGAAAGGCCGCTCGCCCGCCTGGTGCGCATCACCGGGCTGGAGTCGGTTTCCGAGAACGATGTTCTGGAGGAGGCGGGCCTGGAACAGGATGCGCCGCTGTCCCGCGACGGGCTCAAGAAGGCGCAGGCGTACATCCGGGAAGAACTGCGGCGGCAGGGGGTGCCCTACGCCCGGATCGACCAGCGCACCCAGCCGGTACCGGGGGATGACGCGCGGGTGGACGTTGTGCTGGAGGTGGAGGAGGGCCAGCGGGTCACCATCGCGGAGGTCGTCTTCACCGGCAACGAACACTTCTCCGACGATGATCTGCGGGGAGCCATGAGCACCAGGCCGGAGGGCTTTCTCTGGTTCCGCTCCGGCGACTACGACGACATCGACTTCCGCGTGGACCTGGAGGAGTCCCTGCCGTCTCACTACGATCAGGCCGGATTCATGGACTTCGAAGTCCTGGGCGACACCCTGATCGTGGACCCCTCCAGCGGGAAGGCACGCATCGAGGTGGCGGTGCACGAAGGGCGGCAATACCGCCTGGGCGAACTTGTGGTCGACGGGAACAGGGCGTTCGATGACGAGCGGCTGAGGGCCCATTTCACCGACGATTCAGGAGGTCTGCTCTCCGTTCTCGGCTTCGATGACGACCAGTCCCGGGGACTGGGCGGGGTCTTCGACCTGGTCGCCTTCAATGATGCCGCCGAACAGATACGGCAGCGCTACTACGACGAGGGGTACCTCTTTGCGCAGGTGGATCCCTACTGGGAGCGGACGGAGGACCGGGACGGCGTCCCCACCGTTCGGGCGGTCTGGCGGATCCAGGAGGGCGAACAGGCCTACATCAACCGCATCGTGGTGGCCGGCAACGACTACACGTACGACCGGGTGATTCGCGAAAAGATCTTCCTCCTCCCGGGTGACGTGTACAGCCAGGCCCGGGTCCTGCAGTCCTATCAGAACATCCAGTCCCTGGGCTTCTTCGAGACTCCGCTGCCGCTGCCCGACATACACACCACCGAGGGCGGGGACGTGGACATCGTCTTCAACGTCAAGGAGAAGCAGACCGGGTCGGTGAGCTTCGGCACGGCCGTCGGAGGCGGCGTCGGACTTTCGGGCTTCCTGGGATACGACCAGCCCAATCTCTTCGGGCAGGCCAAGGCGGGCAGCATTCGCTGGGACTTCGGCAGGTACATCAACAGCTTCACCCTGAGCTTCACCGATCCCGCCCTCTTCCAGTCGACGGTCAGCGGCTCGATATCGCTCTTCAACTCGACCGACCGTTTCTACCAGTTCGCCACCGGGCGCCGGCAGAGGGCGGGCTTCCAGACCCGGTTCGGGATTCCGGTCCCCGGTTCGCTGCAGACGCGCGTCTTCTTCGGGTACTCTCTGGCGCGCACCGAGTACGAAGCCTTCCGGAGCGCGCGCGACCAGTCCCTCTTCGGGCTGCCGACGGGGGTGCTGAGTTCGGTCTCGCTCGGAATCACCCGCCAGACGCTGAACCACCCGATCTTCCCGACCTCCGGCTCCCAGCAGAGCTGGAACGTCGAACTCAACGGCGGCGTTCTGGGAGGGGCGGGGGACTTCGTCAAGCACACCGCGAACGCGCAGTGGATGATTCCCGTCGGACAGCTGGGAGGCAGCGGCGCGGGCACGGCCGGGGTTCAGTTCGCCCTGGGCATGGGCGTCAGGGGCGGTGCCCTGTTCGGGGATGCGTCCGGCTTCCCCTTCGAGTCGTTCTGGCTGGGAGGCGTCCAGTTCGGCGAGCCGCTCAGAGGGTACGACGAGACCAGCATCACGCCGCGGGGCTATTTCCGGGAAGGGCCGGTGGCCGGAATAGCCCAGGTCGACCGCCTGGGGAACGCCTTCCTTTCGGCTACGGCGGAACTGAAGGCCGTGGTCAACTCCAATCTGGGTGTGTCGATGTTCTACGACGCCGGCAACCTGTGGCGTGATCCCGGCGACATCAATACTTCGAGGTTCTTCCGGGGCGCGGGCTTCGGGGTCCAGCTCGTGACTCCGTTCGGTCCCATCGGCCTGGACTACGCCTACGGCTTCGACAAGCCCACCCCGGGGTGGCAGCTCCACTTCAAGATGGGCCCGAATTTCTAGTGTCCTGTCCCGGAAATATCTCGGCAGTTTCCGCGAAACTCCGCCGTGCGGGACGGGAGTTGACACGATGTAATGAGCACTTTACACCATGTCATGTGTAGTATACATTTTCTGGGGCAAAACACGAGGTGGAGATGTCGGCCTCGCGGGGCGTCCGCATATTCAGTGGCAAGAAGACACGCCGATTCCGCGTTGGGCGGACGGCCTGGATCCGAATCGAAGCGGAGGAGTTGAGAGTCATGAACGTTTTCCGGTTGGGAGCGGCTGGGGCCCTGAGTCTGCTTACGGTGTTCCCGCTCGCCGGGCAGGGCACCAAGGTGGGGTACATCAGCAGCGAACAGATCCTGGCCGAGTACGGGCCGGCGCAGGACGCCCAGAGGAGCCTGCAGGCGACTCTCTCGGGGTACGAGGCCGAGATCCAGCAGCTCGAGTCCGGTCTCCAGCAGGCGATAGCCGAGTATGAGCAGCAGCAGTTGACGATGAACGCCGACGCCAGGCGCGCCCGTGAACAGGATCTGGGGGCCAGACGGATCAAGCTCGAGGAGAGAAGGCAGGAGCTGAACGAACAGGCCCGGCAGCGACAGGCGGAGGTGTTCCAGCCCATCATGGAGGAGATTCGGACCGTTCTCGAAGAGATCCGGATCGAGGGCGACTACGGACTGATTCTGGATACGTTTTCCCAGGCCATCCTCGTGGCCGATCCCGCGCTGGATCTTACACAGCAGGTCCTGACACGGCTTCGGGCGAGGAGCGGGTCCCAGGGCGGAAGATGACGGGGGTTGGCGGGGCGTGGCACTCGCGGACGGCCGACCGGGTCGGCAACACCCTGTTGCGGGTCCGGCGAGGCGTTCGCCCGGCGACCGGTCCTCCGTTCCGCTTCGTCCTCGCCTGCGGGCCGGCTTCTTGAACGCGGGCGCGCGATCCGGGTTGCTTACCCTGGCGGCGGCGGCCGAGGCGACCGGAGGCCGGGTCCTGGGGGACGGAAACATCACCTTTCGCCGGGTTGCTCCCGTCCACGACGCGGGGCCGCGGGACCTGGCCCTGCTGGCACAGCGTCGCTATGTCCCGGAGCTCGCGCGTTGCGGGGGCCGCGCTCTCCTCGTTTCCGAAGCGCTGAGCGAGTTGGACGAAGGACCGGCCCATCGCCTCGTGGTTGCCGACCCGCATGCAGCGCTCATCGAGCTGCTCCCGTTGCTGCACCCCGAACCCGGGCAGGAAGGCGGCATACACCCGACCGCGGTCATCCACGCTTGCGCGACGGTGCCCGATGACGCGGGGGTCGGTCCCTGCGCCGTGATCGGGGCGGGGACGACGGTGGGCGAAGGGGTCAGGATCGGCGCGAACTGCGTGGTGGGGGCGGGAGTCACCATCGGTGCCGGAACCGTCCTGTATCCCAGCGTGACGGTCTATCCCGGTTCGGTCCTCGGCGATCGGGTGATCGTGCACGCGGGTACGCGAATAGGAGTCGACGGCTTCGGATACGTTTCTTCCGGAGGGAAGCACAGGAAGATACCCCAGGTGGGAGCTTGCGTGGTCGAAGACGATGTCGAGATCGGCGCGAACTGCACCATCGACCGGGGCTCGATAGGACGGACGGTCATCGGCATGGGATCGAAGCTCGACAATCTGGTTCACGTGGGGCACAACGTGACGATCGGGCCGGGCTCGATGCTGGTGGCGCAGGT
>CAZTOF010000468.1:0-1850 GCA_964615515.1 uncultured Gemmatimonadaceae bacterium | reverse complement strand
GTACCAGGGGCAGGAATTCATCCTGGGGGCGGGGTTCTACCGGAATTTCTCGACTGCCGAGGCGGAGATGGCCGCGGAAGACTGGCTTCACCGATTCGGCCGGTCGGTGGCGAGCCAGGCCATGGAGATGATCGGCAATCGGGTGTCGCACGCGGATCGGGGGGAGGATCATGTTACGGTCGGCGGGCGGGCGGTCGATGCCGGCTTCCTCGGTGGACTGGCGTCCTCCCCGTTCCTGTCCAGGGGCGCACTGCTCGGCGGCCGTTCCTTCCAGGTCTCGCCCGGGGCATCCGACGGCGGGGGCGGCTACTCCGTGTGGGGCGGCGGCGAGGTCATGCGGTTCACCAGTGGCGACGGCGAGGGGTTCGGAAACGGCGAGGTCACGACCGGGGCGCTCGGAGCCGACTACGAGTCGGGGCCGCACGTGACCGGGCTTGCGGTGACCTACAGCACGGGATCGGGCCGATTCGAGCTCGGCCGGCCCGGCGACGACGATGTCGGCGACGTGTCCACCACGCTCATCAGTGCCTTCCCGTACGCCCGGCTGGCGCTCAGCGACCGCCTGTTCACCTGGGGCGTACTCGGGTACGGGACCGGCCGGCTGGGCATCGAGGGCGGCGGCGAGGTGGATCCCGACAGCGACATCACGATGCAGATGGCCGGATTGGGGGCGAAGGGCGCCCTCGTCCACGCGGAAGCTCCGAACGACTTCGAGCTTGCCTTGCGCGCCGACGCTTTCATTGCGCGCATGAACTCCGCCCAGATCGACGAGCGCAGGGAGCTGAACACGGACGCCAGCCGGATGCGGCTGATGCTCGAGGGCTCGACCGGATTCGCGCTCGGGTCGGGGACGCTCCAACCCCAGGCGCGGATCGGAATGCGCCAGGACGGCGGCGAAGTCGACAGCGGATTCGGCATGGAACTGGGCGGCGGGATGACCTTCCTCGACCGGAGAGGCACGCTCACGATTCGGGTGCATGGCCGGATGCTGGTCCTGCACGAGGAGAGCGAGTACGAGGAGTGGGCGCTTGGCGGAGCGATCACCGTCAACCCGGGCGGGGGTGGCCGGGGACTGTCGCTCGGAGTACGGCCGTCGTGGGGATCGGCGGCGAGCGGGGTTGCGCGTCTATGGGCTCAGGGAGCCGCTGGGCTGACGCAGGGCGGCCATGCCTATGGCAGCCGCCGGATTGACGCGGAAGGCGGCTATGGGATCCAGGCCCTGGAGGGTCGGGGGCTATTTACGCCCTACGCGAGGGTCCTGCTGTCGGAACAGCTCGACGCCGGGTACTTCCCGCTGGCCGGAATGGGCAGCGCGATCGCGATGACGCCGCTCGATGCCGCCAACCAGGGCATCTACGGATACCAGCTGGGTGGGCGGCTGAGCCTGGGTCCGGGGTTCGCCGCCAGTCTGGAGGGCGGACGAGGGGCCGGGGCGCCCGGATCCGGGGTTTCGCATCGGGCGGCTTTGAGCCTGTCGATGCGGTGGTAGGGGTCCTGCCCGGGAGTTGATCGAAGGGGGCGAGACCGGCTGCTCCGCCGACGACAGGCGACAGGTGCACAGCGCGACGGCCACTGTGTCCGGGGGAAATCGTTCACGACCTGTACACGACTGAGCGATTGCCCTGGGCGGCGGCTTTCCCTTTCAGTGGGAAGCTGCCGCCCTCTCTTTATTAGTTTTGTGCCTGTCTCGTTACGATATTTTGTACAACGTGTCAATGGGCATCGAAAATGTCACACTTCTGGGCATTGAAAATGTCACACTTTGAGCACCGCCCCGGGGAGGGAGCGTAGCGACCGGAGCGGGGCGGTGGCCCACGATTCGACGGGCTCTCATGACCCGGCCTCCGGGG
>CAZTOF010000467.1:0-6597 GCA_964615515.1 uncultured Gemmatimonadaceae bacterium | reverse complement strand
AGCCGCGTGAAGAGCGAGGGGGCCGCCGGGAGGAGGAGCGCGAGGCGGGCCAGCCAGGGGGAGACCGCGTGCAGCGTGGGGTGGTGGCGGCGGGGGGAGCGCAGGAGTCCCGACAGGATGCGCAGCAGTTTGCGGGGTCCGGGGCGGCCCCGGGACGCGCCGACCGCCGCGCGCAGGAATGCGTAGCCGAAGAAGGCCTCGTCGGCGCCCTCGCCGGCGAGGACCGAACGGTAGCCGGCTGCGCGCACGCCGCGGCTGAGCAGGTAGCGGGCCGCGCCGTGGGTGTTGTACTGGAGCGTCTCGGCGTGCCGGACGGCGTCGGCGAAGTGGTCGGCCAGGTCGGCGTCGGAAAGCGTGACGACGGTGTGGTGGGCGCCTGCTGCGGCTGCCGCTTCCCGGGCCCCCGCGCTCTCGTCGAACTCGGGGCGTTCGAACCCGACGGTGAAGGCGGCGACCGGCGCGTCCTGGCACCCGGCCGCCACGCCCAGCACCGCCGAGGAATCCAGGCCGCCGCTGAGGAGGCACCCGACGGGAACGCCCGCGGCCATGCGGAGCCGGACCGCCTCTTCGGTGAGCTCGCGGGTGCGCTCGACGGCGCCTGGGAATGTGGGAGCGGGGCTGGTGGGTATGGGTGAGGTGCGTGAGAGTCGCCGCCGCCGGGGCGACACGGGCAGGTCCCAGTACCGTTCCAATCGCACTCCCCCGTTCCCCGCCCGCAGCACATGCCCGGGCGGCACCTGCCGAATCCCCGCGAAGAGCGACCGCCGTTCATCCGGGCAGGCGATCAGCCAGTGGTACACGCCGCGCTCGTCCCACGCCTTCGGCGCCCCGGCCGCAAAGAGCGCCTTCGCCTCCGACGCGAGGTACAGCGTTCCGCCGTGCTCGGTGTAGAAGAGCGGCTTGATCCCGAAGCGGTCGCGCGCGGCGAAGAGCCGTCCCGCCGCCTCATCCCAGATGACGAACGCGAACTGGCCGCGCAGACGCTCCAGGCACCCCGCGCCCAGGTCCTCGTAGAGGTGCAGCGCGATCTCGCTGTCGGAGCGGGTGCGGAAGCGGTGGCCGCGCGCTTCGAGTTCGGCCCGAATGCGTGCGAAATCGTAGAACTGGCCGTTGACGACGATGTGCAGCCGCCCGTCCTCGCCGGCGATCGGCTGGTGGCCCTCGGGGTCGTTGATGACCAGCAGTGTGTGGCCCAGGCCCGCCCTGCCGCTGGGAGAGACCCAGGTGCGCTCCGCGTCCGGCCCACGATGCCGCAGGGCCCGGGTGGCGCGGCGCAGGGCAACCGGGTCGACCGGCCCGTCCTGTGACAGGATCGCTGCAATGCCGCACATGGCCGCTCTCCTACTCCGGAAAATGCATGACGGCGTCTCCACCGCGGCAGGTGAAGCGCAGGAGTGGCCGCCGCACGCCGCGGGTTAACTCAAGATTGCCTTTGGTGACGCGCTGGACGACCGCGACCACGTCGATGGTGCCGGCGTCGGGGTGCATGCGGGCGTAGCGGCGGGCGTGGCGCTCCAGGAGCGACCGGCGGACCGCGTCGAGCTTGTCGGGGCTCATGCGCAGCCAGATGTTGCCGACCAGGTAGGACTGCAGCAGCAGGTGGCGCATGGTGCGGGGGAACATGGCGTCGGGGTCGAGGCGGTGGCCGGTGGATGGATCGGTGGAGATCGGCTCCGCCGAGGGGGATGCCGGTGCGGCGTTCCGGGGTTCCGGCTCCGGGCCGCGGGATGCCGGCCGGGCAGGCGCGATCCTCCGCACTTCGAAGCGCAGGTGATAGTTGCGCGCGTCGACCCAGTCGAAGAGGCGGTAGCTCTGAAAGATGCCCACCGTCCACAGCAGGGCGCGGACCGGGTTGTCCCACCCTTTGGCGGAGTATCGCTCCCGCAGCCTTCGCCCGGTGTTCGCGGCTTCCCAGACCAGCATGATCACGATCAGCGCGACGAGGGTGAGTGCGACGAGCTCGGACGGTGCGAGCCCGGAAGCGGCCGTCCCTTGCGGCGGCGGGAGGCCCGGCCCCATCTGCATGATCTCCGGACCGAGGGCCAGCGGCAGCGCACTTGCCATGGCCGCGTTGGAGTACGGGATCTTGAGCGTGAACGCGATCCCCAGGTGGAAGACCACCGCCCCCGCCACCAGCAGCCACTTGAGCGGCGAGCCGGCCGGGAGCACGAAGATGAGGGCGAAGAGGGGTTCCATGACGAGCGCGGCCCAGGTCACGAGGCGCAGGGGCGTGCGCCAGCGCAGGGTCCAGAAGTCCGGGGCGCGCGCGATCGGCATGCGGAGAGCGGCGTGCATGGCGGAGCCGTCGCGCCACATGGGGCTCGTGAACTTGTAGAGTCCGGCGACCAGGTAGACGAGGGCCATGTTGGCCAGGAAGACCCGGGGCGTGAGGCCGGGGACGGTGGCGGTGAGCCACGCTTCGGTGGCCGGGCGGCCCGCGAGCAGGTCCGCGAGCGTCAGGGTGTGTCCGACGGGGAGCAGAACCAGCCACAGGCAGAAGACGTGCATCATGGCGTCGTCGAGGTAGGAGGCCAGGACGTTCCAGCGCAGGGTGGAGACGGCGGCGAGGAAGAGGAAGGCGGCGGCCGCGCGCGGGTGGTAGCCTGCGATGACCAGGAGCGAGGCGGCGCAGGCGCAGAGGTGGACGGTGCGGAAGAACACGCCGGGCATTCCGGGCTGGAAGAGGCTGATCCGGGTGGGGGGGAGGAGGCGGGCGACGAGCCGGTGGTCGATCAGGCCGTCCGGGTCGCTGAAATCGCGCGACTGCCTGAGCGCGTTCAGGAAGTAGACGAAGAGGACGCCGCCGATGAGGACGCGGGCGATGTCGAGGGGCAGGGCGTGGATGTCTAGCGCTCCACGGTCGGCGGGCCTTCCCTCTGATCCCTTTCCTCCCGGAACTTCGTCTCATCCGGCGCCAGTTCGATCGCTCTCGAATAGGCCTCGTCCACGGATGAAGCCGGTTCGCCGAGCCAACGGCGTGCACGCGCCAGTTCCCGCCAGGCCCAGGCGTGTCGCCGCGCGGGTGCATCCATGCGGAGAAGACGCTCCAGCAGGACACGCGCATCAAACAGCAGTTCGCGGTTCTCCGCGGTGCGCCGGGCCCGGTAGGCCTGCCCCGATAGCCACAGCTTGTTCTGGGCGCTTTCGAGGAGCGCCCTGGGATTGTCGAGGATCGCGGGGCCGGCAACGTCGAAGAGCTTGGAGGCCATGTCTTCATCCCTGAGTCGTCGGGAGACAATCGCGGCTCCCATCGCCTCGCGAGCCGAGAGGCTCGCTCCGTATTCGCGCAGAAAAAGCAGTGCACGCCCCCGCTGACCATCGGCGGCCAGGGCTTCCAGCCAGGGGACCACGACGTTGGCGCGCGCCAGGTCGGGGTCCATGTTCAGCCTTTCATCGACCACCGGCTGCGCGCGGTCGGGATCGCCTTGGGCCGCACTCTGCCGAACCAGTTCCTCGGCGAGCGCAAGCGACCCGCGATTGGCCCGCCACGCCGAGTCGAGCAGTTCCAACGCCTCGTCGGCACGCCCGACCGCACGCAGTTCATTGGCCGTTCGGATCGCGGTGGAGTCGGTCTCCCAGGGGTTGGCGAACAGGGTTGCCTGAAAAAACGTCCGTTGTTCGTCGAAATGGAATTCGGGAGGTGGCGAGCCGTTGCGTTCCATCGACTGGTAGACCTTGCCGAGGCCCGTGAGGCGCTTCTCGGCCAGGCCGACCTCCTTGAACAATTCGCCGATCCGAGGGTTGCGCGGGGGAACCAGGCGCGGAGTGGCTCCCCTGCGAAGTTGTTCCCGGTCGATTCCCGCAACAGGCCCCGGTGTGCTGCGGATGTCGATGCGGTCGGAGGTGATCCGAACCAGTGTCGCATGCGGCGAATCCTCGCCGTAGCTCCGGTGGAAGAGCGCGTTGACCAGTACTTCCCGCAGGGCGTCCTCGGGGTAGTTGGGGCGATCCGAGGCCCGGAAATGGTTCGGCACCTTCTCGGTTCTGGTCCCGATCACCTCGCGGCGCAGGTAGCCGAGGCAACCACGGACCTGTTCCGCCAAACCACCATCGAACACCTTTTCGTCAAGGATGTCACCACCTGAACCGGTGCGCAGGATGGAAGTCTGGATCTTCGCTCCGGGAAACCACCGCGCCGGGTTGCGGGAGAAGAAGAGGAGACCTGCGTTGCGTGGCACTTCGTGATCGTTGACGCGGCGCACGATGTCCATCTTCCGATAGATGGTTCTCGCGTCGGGTTCGTCGAGTAACGCGCTCTCGCAATCGCGCAGGTGCTCGCGTACCATCGTTTCACTGAGGTCGTCGACCGTGGCGTTCGGCGCGGAGCGGGAATCCCAGGGCACGGTCGCGGACTGGTCGAGCAGCTGCGTGAGAAGGCCGTGTGACTGCGCGTCCACCGTCTTCCGGTCAATCCTGACCCAATATTTCCTGGCGCCTTTTTCGCCATCGGGCGCCTGGTGCGGCGGGGTTTCGCTGGCGGGCACCCAGACGACCAGGATGCGCCGTCCTTCCTTCTCTTCGCGGGAGATACGGGGCACATACCTTGGATCGATCCTGCGGCAATTCCCGCTAATCCACCGTTCCGCGTCTTCGATCTGCCTCTTATTCAGCCCCTGTGGCGGAAGGGCGGCACGCCCGTCTCTCTCGGCAACGCCGATCACGACGTATCCGCTGCCGTGCCTTCCCAGGTCATTTGCGAAGGCGCAGATGGTCTTCACAACCTGGTGGCCCGTGACCCTCCGGTCCCACGTCGCCTTGAACTCGATCCGCTCGGACTCGACGGTGCGGGCCTGAAGCAGGTCGTCGAGGTTGATTCGCAGATTGCTCATCGCGGAGGGCCCATGGGCGTGGTGTGCTCTGGTTCCGGGTGTCGCTCGCAATTGTCGCCAACGACCCTCACGAAAGCTAGCAGTCCGTGGATCACCGGGGCGAATGCGGAACAAATCCGTCACCGAAGCCAAAATGTATACTGCACATTACATAGTGTATGCTCGTCTTTACATCGGGAGGAGGAAAGCCAATGGTGCAAATTGTCATTGCGATTGACAATCGGCAATCCATTGACGATGCTTGATCCCAACTCCCTCCCGCCGAAACCCCATTTCCACTCCCGAGACCAAAGTGCCCCCAATCGAACGCAACCTGGCCGCGCCGCTGCTGGAGCGAACGCGTCACTATCCGGTCGTCACCGTCACCGGCCCTCGGCAATCGGGCAAGACGACGCTCTGCCGCACCGTCTTTCCCGATCGTCCATACGTCTCGCTCGAAGGGATGGACATGCGTGCGTATGCCCGGGAAGACCCGCGCGGATTCCTGCGCGAGTACCGCGACGGCGCCGTGATCGACGAAGTGCAGCGTGCACCGGACCTGACGTCCTACCTCCAGGAGGTGGTGGACGAGAACCCGGAGCCGGGCCGGTTCGTGCTGACCGGTTCGCAGCATTTCGGGCTGAGCGAGGCGGTCAGCCAGTCGCTGGCGGGACGCGTCGGCGTGATATACCTGCTCCCTCCCGGGCTGGACGAGTTGGCCCGCTTTGCCGCGCCGCCGCAAGAGCTGCTGGACGTCCTCTGGACGGGCGCGTATCCACGAATTCACGACCGCCGCATCCCGCCGGACGTGTGGTTGCGCGACTATTTCGCCACGTACGTGGAGCGCGACGTTCGGTCGCTCCGGAACGTGACGGACCCCGAGGCCTTCTCGGCGTTCGTCCGGATGGCCGCGGGGCGCACCGCGCTGGAGATCAGTCTGTCCGCCCTGGCAGGCGACGCCGGAGTCAGACACAACACCATTAGGGCCTGGCTGTCCGTACTGGAGGCCAGCTTTCTGGTAATGCGGGTGCCTGCCTACCGGAGCAACCTGCGGAAGCGCCAGATCAAGGCGCCGAAGCTGCACTTTATGGATTCGGGGTTGGCTTGCCACCTGCTCGGCATCCGTTCTTCCGCGGAGTTGCGCCACCATCCGCTGCGAGGCGCCATCTTCGAGAGCTGGGTGGCGTCCGAAGTCTTCAAGACCATCACCCACCGGGGGGAGCAGCCGCGGCTGGGGCACTACCGGGCCGCCGGCACCGAGGTGGATCTGGTTGTCGACAGGGGAACTCGAATCGTCCTTGCCGAGGCCAAGGCCGGGAGCACGGTCACGCCACGTTTTTTCGGGGGGATGCGCAGGTTGGGCGGCGAACTTGAGGGCGCCGGATTCGCAGTCGAAAGGCGGCTCGTATACGGGGGTGACCTTCGCCGGTCGCGCGGTGGCGCCGAGGTGGTCCCTTGGAATAGGTTGCTCGAACTGCCCTGGTAGCGGACGGAAGCGACAGGAAGGAGCCTTGGGATGACCAGGATGGGGACAATGATGCTGTCCGGGGCCCTTGCCTTGGGGCTCGGCGCCTGCGCGGCCGACCGCGGAGACGACGCCCCCGTGCTCACCCCGGTGGAAGATTGGACCGCCGAGCCGGAGTACGAATTCGGCGACCAGTTCGAGGGGGACGCGCTCTTCGGCTTGATTCTGGACGTGCGCTCCACCGTCGACGGATCCGGGGTCTACGTGCTGGACGCCCAGAGTGCGGAGGTGACGATGTGGACGCCCGACGGCACGCTGACCCGG
>CAZTOF010000466.1:0-4650 GCA_964615515.1 uncultured Gemmatimonadaceae bacterium | reverse complement strand
CCATGCGCAGAAACTCGCCGGAGGCGTCGAAGAGCTGGTAGGCGCGGTGGCCGACATCGCTCACGACCACGGTGCCGTCGCGCAACACCGCGAAGCCCATGGGTTGGTTGAACTCGCCGGGGCCTCCGCCCGAAGACCCGAATTCCGTTACGAAGCGCCCGGCTGCGTCGAACACGAGGACCCTCACCGCCCCTCCACGCGTCAGACGCATCCCCCCGGAAAGCGTCGGACCGGTCGTTCCGTCGAAGATGTACAGGTTGCCCTCCGCATCGAAGGCGACTTGGCCCACCGAGGCGAACATTTCCCAGGACTCTCCCTCGACCACGCCGACCCGGTAGACTTCCTCGAATGCGGGTTCGATAGACCGGTCCCGGCCCGTGACCTCGACGATCTCCTGAGCGAGGAGAGTGGAGGGGGCGGCCACGACGGCCATCAGAAGGAGCGATTGAATAGGGACGAACCTGCTGGCGTTCATCGAGGACCTCTCTGGTGAGTCGATAGGTGGCGAGCCGCAACCGGACTACGGGTTGGATGCGCGACCGTACCGCGAAGGTTGTCCACCAACGTGCATCCACGCTTGATGGGCGTCCAGCGTCCACTTGGGGACTTCTCGGGCGGAAAGGGCTTGGTGGACTCCGGGCCGCGCGGCAGGGGAGCGCGGCCATTACATAAGGCGGCAACAGGCTGCCCCGTCGCCCTCGCCGTCCGCGCGGCCCGCGATCAGCGAGCGTTGTCGGGCTCCTCGGAGGATCGGCCACAGCGTCTCGGGCGGTGTCCGGGAGCGTCTCACGGGCGGCCGCCGTGCTGGCTTGAGCCACGCTTCCGTGGTCAAGCCAGTCTACCCCAAGTAATACACTTGGGGGCTGGCGAGGGGCTTGCCCCTTCGATCCCCGGAAGTCCGTCCTGCGGCGGAATACGCGACTGGCTCGCTCCCGTTCCCGTGCGCCCCGTGGGGCACATGCAGGTCGGGTACTTGGCGCTTCAGCGGTCGTCACCGTGGCGGTCGAAGAACGCGTCGGTGTTGGCGGGCAGGAGGAGGCTGTCCGCGATTGCTGCGATCTCTTCGGCTTCCCTCCACGCCTGTTCCAGGATCCAAAGCTCACCTTCGATGGCGCGCCGCTCCTGCTCTTCGTGGAGGGACATTTCGAGGGCGAGCCGGACAGGTACGGGCATTCTGCCCAGACTGCCGGATGCCCGGCTCGCGACTTCGGTGAGGAAGCGGTTGGGATGGCCGGCAGCCTCGATCTCATTGACGGCGCGCTGAACTGAACGCCGCGAGCCACCTTCCCTGTTCAGTCGAGGGACCAGCGCTGCGGCTACGCGGCGGGCGTCCTCGCCACGGAACGCCGCCTTGCGTATTCCCTTTTTCACCTCGACCATGAATCCCGATTCGTCCTCATCGGGCAGCAGCCGCATCGAACGCAGTGCGCGGAGCCTGAAGACGGCGACATCTTCAGGGGTCACCGGACCGCCATCGGAACCTCCGCCACCTACTCGAACCTTGGCCAGAGGGCGCAAGCGGCTCCAAGCGATCCACGCCCAAGAGCCAGCCATGGCGAGCCCGGTGGGGAATGCTATGGGCAACGTGGTGATCGCCAAGCCGAACCCGAGCGACCCCACGCCGCCGAGCGCGGCCAAGCGATACCTGCTCCTGAACTGATCCCCATAGCGCCAAGCTGCGAACTCCCCGCGCGGCGGCTTGCCAATGCGCACCAGATCAAGGCCCTCGCGGTGGCGAGCAATCCCTATATTCTCGGTCGACGACCGCAGCGGTGTCTCCCGGAACAAGCGCTCACAGTCCTCGACTGCCTCCCAGCGCTCCTCCAGCGGCGTGAGGTTCCAGCGCTGGCACTTCACGCACACGGCCCAGAGCCGTCCCTTGGCTGCGTCGAAGGCCAGACGGCGGTCGACCGGGAAGGTCTCCAGAACTTCGTTCGAGCCGAGGGGCTTCTTGCAGAACATGCAGGTGGTATACATGGCTACCTGTCCGGCCTTCCTCGACGTGAGTGGCGCTCCAGAAACTCGTCGGTGTGCTCGGGAAGGAGCAGGTTGTCGGCGATCACCGCGATCTCATCGGCTTCGCGCCACGCGCGTTCCAGCAGCCAAAGCTCGCCTTCGAGCGCCCTCCGCTCCTGCTCCTCGTGAAGTGCCATCTCAAGCGCGAGCCGCGTGGGCTTGGACATCTTGCGGAACCATCCGGGTCCCGAGAGCCGGGACTTCCTCCAGCGCCTGGGCGCGGGCAGTGCGCGAGCAGTCGCAGTGGACTCTCGCCCGGTGGAATCGGCAATGAACCGATGCGGGTCGCCGTGGGACTCAATCTGGGACACCGCTTCCCGGATGTGATGAGTCACAGCGCCTGCGCCATTTACCAGTGGGAGGACAGCGTTGATGGCTCGTCCGGCATCGTCGCCCTCGAACGAGTCCGGCCCCTTCCGTGAGAGCGGTCCCTTGTGGATCTCGATGCGGAAGCCGGGTTCATCGTCGTCGGCCAGGATGCGGGCGAATTCGGTGACCTGATCCCGGGTGAGCGTGTAGGGCGTACCGTCGGAGCGTCGGAACTCAGCCACATTCGCCTGCCTGTTCAGCATCGTCTGCACCGCCCATAGGGCCACCCCGGCGGCGGCACCAGCCAGTGCAGTTGTCCCCGCCGACGCGATCACTCCGCCCGCCGCCAAATTGATGGTCTCCCAAGTCGCGAGGTTCGCCGCGACGCCCGCCGACCCAGCCGCGATCCAGCGCCGACGCCGACGGCGGAACTGATCGCCGTACCGCCAAGCTGCAAACTCGGGACGGAGTGGCTCGCCGATGCGGACCAGTTCGAGGCCCTCGGCGTGCCGGGCCATGCCGATATTCTCGGTGGAAGTGCGGATCCGCGTCGCGCGGAAGAGCCCTTCGCAGGTCTCGACCGCCTCCCAGCGCTCTTCTAACGGCGTGAGGTTCCAGCGTTCGCAGTTGCGGCAAACCACCCAGAGACGACCCTTCGCCGCATCGAAGGCAAGGCGACGACCGACCGGGAAGGCCTCCACGGCCTCGTTGGAGCCGAGGGGCTTCTTGCAGAACATACAGGTCGTGTACACGGCGGTTGCGAACGATTGGATTCAGGGGAAGCTCCGGCGAGTCTTCATATTCGCCCATCCCATTCTGCAACGGCAACGGTCCACCACATTCGACGGTCAATCGGAGCGGAAATCCGGGGGGTCAAAGGGGGGCGGAGCACTCCCCTTGCCAGCCGCGAATGTTCAACATCGCGTGTGCTGGCTCACGGACCTTAAGGCCGTCAGCCAGCCCTGCGGGACGCCCGCGAAAACGTCCACCGGGCATCGCCCGGAACAGCCTCGACCGTGCCGTCGTGGGCAAACCCCCGACATCGTTGGACCGCGCATCCAAGTCACTCCCAACCTCTCTCCGAATACGGGATGCCTTCCGCGATCTTGAGGAGCGCTTCGGCCAGGTAGGGGACGACCGGGCCGGGGAGCCCGCGGAGGTCGAACCAGCGCCAGCCAGCGCACTTGTCCGGCTCGCGGTTCAGGATGTCTCCGGTCCACTTCCAAGCCTCGAAGAACAGGGCGATGCGTCCTTCGCCGGTGTGGTGGTGCATGGCGTGCACGAACCTCAGATCGGCGGCCTCGACGACGACACCCGTCTCCTCGGCGGCTTCCCGGATCAAGCCGGCGGTGACGGCTTCACCGTCCTCCAAGTGTCCCGATGGCACGCCGTACATTCCATCCGCGAACCCGGTCCCGATCCGTCGTCCGAGCAAGACCCGCCCATGGCGGCGAAGGATCAAATGGAGATCGACGCAGCAGGAGTATCTCGGGGACAAGCGTGATCACCTCCGCTAGCGGGTGGTTGCCGGTCTGCCGTCACGGACTGAACGCGAACACCGGACCTGCCGCTGGTCAAGCGGTTTCGGCCTACCCCCTACCCCTCGGGGACGGGTGATCGTGCGTCAGAGGCGCTCCTGCGGCCCGTAGATCCCCCGAAACGTCCCCCGGATCGCCGGAAATGGGCTCTGAGCCTGTCGTGGAGGGTAGATGGGACCGAATGGCCGCATCAGGCTCCGTTGCCCGCTCCCCGCCCCGCCAGATACTCCGCGCACCGCTCCATCAGGTCACGTCGGCGCTCGAACAGATCGGAGCGGGCATACGCCGCCTCCGCCCTGTTCCTCACCGCGTGCGCCAGCGCCGCCTCCATGACCGCGCGCGGCGCATCGGTGCGCTCCGCCGCCCAGTCCCGGAAGCTCGAACGGAACCCGTGCGGCACGGCTCCGACCCCAAGTGCCTTGAGCAATCCCGCAAACTCGAAGCTCGGCAACACCAGCCCCCGCGCGGACGGGAACACCAACTCCGACCGGGGCGCGTGCGCCTTGGCCGCCGCCAGAATCTCTCTCGCCCGCCGATGTCATGGGGGTGCTGCTTCCGATCTGGAACGACAAGCACCAGACGGCCAAGCGGGTCCGGCAGCGGATCTCGACGGTGATGAAGTGGGCCATCGCGCAGGGCTACCGCGTGGACAACCCGGCGGGCGACGCCATCGGGGCGGCGCTGCCCAAGCCGCCCCGCATCCAGAAGCACTACAAGGCCCTTCCGTACGATCAGGTCGCGACCGCGCGGCGGTCCGACGCGCGGCTCTCGATCAAACTGGGCATCG
>CAZTOF010000465.1:0-3175 GCA_964615515.1 uncultured Gemmatimonadaceae bacterium | reverse complement strand
GGGCGGACCGGTTGATCGGACTCACCCTGGGTACGGGGATCGGCGGCGGCATCGTGATCGGGGGCGAGATCTACCACGGCGCCTCCGACGCCGCCGGCGAAGTGGGCCACATGTCGGTGGACTTCGCGGGCCGGCTCTGCGCGTGCGGCTCGCTCGGCTGCGTGGAGGCGTACGCGTCGGGGCCCGGGATCGCGGCGCGGGCCGCGGAGGGGCTGGAGGCCGGCGCCGATTCCGTCCTCCGCGCGACCCGGGACGGCGAAGACGCGCGCATCACCGCCCGCACCGTGTGCGAAGCGGCTGCGGCGGGCGACCGCTACGCCACCGGCATCCTGGCGGAGGCGGCCCGCATTCTGGCCGTGGCGGTGACCAACCTGGTCAACCTCCTCAACCCGGACGTGATCGTGGTCGCGGGGGGTGTCGCGGGCGCCGGTGACCGTCTCTTCACCCCCCTCGTCCGTGAAGTCCATCGCCGCGCCTTCCCCTCGGCCGTGGCCGCGTGCCGCATCTTACCCGCGGCGCTCCCCGAAGCGGCGGGCGTCATCGGCGCGGCGGGCATGTTCAAGCGCACGGTCTACGGCAGTGTCTGAAGCGATCGTCGCCAAGCCCAAGCGTCTCGGTGTGTTGGGGACATTGGTGCAGGACACGATTCACCATCCCGGCGCCTCCCGGCCGGTGCAGGACTGGGGCGGGATCGCCTACGCGCTGGCCGCCCTCGACGCGGTCCCGCCCCCGGGCTGGACGCTGGTGCCGGTGATCAAGGCCGGGGGGGACCTGTTCGACGAGGCGAGCGCCTACCTGCGCACCTTCGCCCGGATCGGCGACACCTCGTTCGTGCGCCGGGTTCCCGAACCCAACAACCGGGTCGAGCTCTTCTACTCGACCCCCGCCGACCGCACCGAGATCCTGAGCGGAGGAGTGCCGGGGTGGACGCCCGGGGAATTGGCGGAGATTCTCCCCCGGCTGGATGCGCTCTACGTCAACCTCATTGCCGGCTGGGAACTGGACCTGGACGGCGCGCACCGGATCCGGGACGAATTCGCAGGTCCCACCTACGTGGACCTGCATTCGCTCTTCCTGGACATGCCGGGCGGCGGTCACCGGCGGCCGCGCCGGCTTCCCCGGGACGAGGACTGGGCCGGGTGCTTCGACACGGTACAGATGAACCAGGTCGAGTTCGCGCTCTTCGCGGGCGGCGCGGACGAACACCCGGGCGCCGTCGAGGAGGCACTCGCCGCGCGGGCGGAGAGGATCATCGTGACCCTGGGAGCCGACGGGGTGGAGATCATGACCGCCACCGGACCGGACGGCGGCGTGGAGACCGAGCGCGTCCCGGTCGCGGCGGGCCCCGCCCCCGGAGACCCCACCGGATGCGGCGACATCTGGGGCTCGACCTTCTTCGCGAGTCTTCTCGGCGGCGCCGGCCCGCACGCGGCCATCGCAAGGGCCCACGGGATGGCGCGGAAAAAGCTGGGATCGAGCGGCCCGGACGCCTTCCGCGCCTCCCTGGCAGCCGCCGAATCGTCCTCAGCCTCTCCCGAACCCATGACCCGGTCATGACTGTTCCCGATGTAATGTCAACATTACATTATGTCATGTATAGTATACATTGCGCTCGGGTTCTGGGGAGGCTCCCGACATGCGCGTGATCGGGATTCCTCCATCCCTCGACTACCGCAACATCGAGACCCTGTACTCCGCGGTCAAAACCGGAGAACCGGGCCCCGTGCTCTTCGACGCCCGCCGCCTCCGGTGGATCGACCCCAACGGCATGCTCGGCCTCCTGGCCGCGGGACGGGTCGTGGGAGAGGGGGGCAAACCGCCACGGATTTCGATGCCCGAGCGGCGGGAGGTCATCGGCTACCTGAACCGCATGGGCTTCGCGCGGGCCGCCGCGGAGATCTTTTCGCCCCCGCCCCGCGACACCCGCCGCCGTCCCGCCCGGTCCTCCGACGTGCTCCTCGAGATCACCCCCATCACGACGAACTCCGACGTGCACGAGGTGGTGGACCGGGTCCAGTCCCGGGCCGGCGCGATCCTATCCCGCACGCTGCACTATCCGGCGGCCGCGGTCGTCCAGTTCTCGGTCATCCTCTCCGAGGTGTGCCAGAACATCGTCGAGCACGCCGAGGGGCCGGGGTGGGTCGCGGCCCAGGCCTACAACTGGACTCGGCGTCTGGGGCGGCATGTGGCGGTAATCGCCGTCTGCGACCTGGGACGCGGCTTCCGGGCATCGCTTGCGGAAGGGCATGCCAAGCGGTTCGCGGACCGTTGGGGTGACGCCACGGCCCTCGAAGCCGCCTTCCTGCTCGGCCTAACCCGCTTCCCCGACACGGGACGGGGGCAGGGCATCCAGCAGATCCGCAAGCAGGTCACCCGCTGGAACGGCCTTCTGTCGATCCGGAGCGGCACCGCGCGCATCGCCGACACACCCACCTGGAGCCGCAACCCGCCGCTCGAGGAGAACCTGTCGGGCTTTCCGGGCGCCCAGATCAACATCATCCTGCCCGAGCGGACCGGTGAGTGATCCCGCGCACCGCGACCGCAACGGCCGTGTGTAGGCGAAGCGAAGCGGCCGGCGCGGATGCATCGCCGGTCGATTGCCGGGAGGACTCCGTCCGCGGGCTGCTGAGCATCGACGTGGGCAGCGTCATGCGGGAGACCATGGCGACACCGCACGCGGACCTCGTGACCCGCCCCACGGGCCGGGCCGTGCGGGAAGCCATCGAGGGACGCATCGCCCGTTCCCTCCCTCCGGTCTCGGTGTCCCTGATCGACCTGACCCGCATCCGCGTCCTGGACTTCAGCTGCGCCGACGAGGTGGTGGCCAGGCTGTTGCTGCGCTACCTGCCGCCCCAACGGCCCCGAGACGCCTTCTTCCTCTTCCGGGCGGTGAAGGAAGTGCACGGCCATGCCCTCGGCGAGGTCCTCGCACGGCACGGTCTCGCCGCGGTCTGCGCCTTCGGAGGAGGCGACTTCCGGCTGTTCGGCACCGTGTCGAGCGAGGAACGCCAGGCCTGGTTCACCCTGGAGCGGCGGGAGCGCATCCACCCCGGCGCCTCGGCGTCCCTCCTCGGCGAGGGAGGACGCGCGCTTCTCGGGCGGCTTTACGAACGGCGTCTCGCCTACCGGGACCCTGCCAGCGGTTCGGTCGCGCTGAGCGCCCTCGCCCGCACCC
>CAZTOF010000464.1:0-2138 GCA_964615515.1 uncultured Gemmatimonadaceae bacterium | reverse complement strand
CAGCAGGTCGGACCTCTGATACGCCTGAACGACTTGGCTTCTCGGGACGTGGGCGAGGCAGGCCTCCGCGACCTCCGCGGGAACGCCGGTCTCGGCCATCCATGACCGGGCACTCGACCGGAATCCGTGCAGCGTCGAGGCGACCCCGGCCCGCTTGAGCACCCGGAGCGGCGCTTTCGGCGGCAGCGGCCCGCCGGTTCGCGACGGAAACACCAGCGGCGAATCGGGAGACAGCTTGCGCGCCCGTTCGAGCACGTCGAGCGCGCGGTCGTGGATGGCCGAAACCGGCGTTCCCGCAGAGGTCGCGGAAGCCTGCCTCGCGCATGTTCCGAGAAGTCAAGTTGTACAGGCCTATCAGCGATCCGATCTGCTGGAGCGGCGGGCCGAGGTCCTTCAGGCTTGGAGTCTCTATATCGGCTATTGACCTGCTACCGAGGGCGTTCCGAGGGACACGTCGCTACATGCCGACCTCTACTTCTCGGGTTCGTACACGAACGCATCAACGAGAGCCGCGCGGAATCGCCATATCGGCTCCAAGCTCTCGTCCGCTGGTGGGCCGTCGGTGTACCACGGTTGACCATAGAGCCACAGAAGCAGTTTTCGGTAATTCTCGGGTTTTCCAAGGGTCGTAGGGGCCTTGCCCGAGAGTGCGCCAAGCGCGTTTCGCGACGTGCTGCCCAGCGGCAGCAGCCGATCCGGGCGCGCCAGCGACAGCAACAGGGTCTGGGTCGCCCAGCCCACGTCCTTGACCGTAATGGCCTTCAGTTTCTGCATCGCCTCAACGGCGATGTCCGGAAAGCGGGCACCGGGAGCCTTCCCAATCTCGTTCAAGACGACTCGAATCTCGCCCTCGTTCCCGAGGACCGCCTGCCGGTTGGTGCGAGTCATGCGTCCAAGCAGCCCCCAGAACTGCGACTCCCGCTTGAACCTGCTGCCTGTCAGTTGCTGGAGAGACTCGCGATCAAGCTCTGACCAACTCGTGTCGCCCAACAGCAACTCCCGACGGCGGGCGATCACTCTCATGTGGCTGGCACCATTGGGGTCCAAGACCTGCCAAGCCATTCCTTCTTTCCGCAACATCTCTTCGCACCGCAGCAGAGACTGACGGTACTCATCGAGAGTCAGGGGACGATGGGCGTCGCCGAGAAGATCTCTCCGCCGGGACACCGGTCCCGAAACGACATGCCGGAGGGACGGATGGGGCGGGTTCTGCTTCCGTCTCTCCGCGTACTCACGAATCACTTCCGAGACGGGCCTCGGCGTGGGGCAGTTGTCCCACCGTTCTTGAAACCAAGCGGCCAACGCATCGGCGCTAGCCCCCGCACCAGCTTCCAACACGATCTCTTCGTTCGCCTTACCGCCGAACGCGGCCTCCGTGAAGTTCGCACTCCCGATCCACGCCTGACGCCTCACGATACCGTCCCCGCGTCTCTCAAACAGGTACAGCTTGGGGTGGAAGAGACGGTCGCTCTCAACGATTCTGAGGTCGCCGTCGGCGATCCTGCTCAACTCCTCCAACGCATCTGGACTGGTCGCGTTCCCCCGAATCCCTACGAGGGCGCGGACCTTCACACCTCCAGTTTCGCGATTCGCAGCGTCGGCCAACACTCGCAAATGCTCTCCGCCGGTGGCCCACGCCGTAGCGATGTCCACATGTGTATGCTCATTCAGAAGGTCCTTGAGGCGGGCAAGGAGGTTGCTGCTACGGAGCACCTTTCTGCTCATCGGACGCTCGTCAGTTGGTTCAGGGAGAGGAGATGGACCTGTTTGCGCTGGACTTCGGGCTACGGCCTGCGGATGAAGACACCACGCGGCGCTTTCACGACCGCCGAAAAACCTACGACGAGGCAACGTGACCGGCGAGGACGCTTGACCGGCCCTTGAACCGAGTAAGGGAGGCGATGGGGGTGCCGCTGGCGGAGGCCGGTTCGCCTTCTGGACGGCGCTGGAAGCCTTTGGACATGGCCATTTCGGGCGCGCTTGACACCGCCCGAAACGGTCCCCTGACTTCACGTCATGGCGATTCCGACGACCCCGGATTCCGCGCCTCGGCGGACGGTTTGGCCCGCTAATGCGGGAGAGCCAGCCCACCCTTTGGGGCCACGCTCCGCGAGTCCCCGGCAGGGGCTGGCGGGGGG
>CAZTOF010000463.1:0-5245 GCA_964615515.1 uncultured Gemmatimonadaceae bacterium | reverse complement strand
GAGGTGGGGGGGATAGGGGGCGGAGAGCGCACGCTGGATCAACTCTTCGGGGGAACCGCCTTCGACCCGGTCGCCGGCTTCCCTGAACCGGTCGCGAATCTCCTGTTCGTAGACAGCCTTGACTTCGTCGGTGACGGGGCGGGGGTCGCGTGCAAGGCGGATGATCCTCGCCAGATGGCCATTCGCGTCGTAGGCCTCGATCGAGTACGAGTCGCCCTCCGTCGCAAGGTATCCATGGTCGCCCACGGCCACGGCGAACGACGGCTGGAAGTGGAATCCCCCGGGCCTTCCTCCCGGTGCGGCTCCGGGCCGGTACCGTCCTCCATCGAAGACGCCCACGGAATCGGCCACGCCGCCGGTATCCGGGACCACCGCCACGAGCACGGAGCTTCTCCTGGTCCCTGTTCCCGCGTTGGGAATCATCTCGGGAGTCGAGAGAAGGAGGGCGCCGGCGGGGAGTGGTCCCAGGAATTCGCAGCAGCTGTACGCGGGCAGCAGAATGCCCCGGTCGACGATGTCGCGCAGGTCGTACCACAGCGCCAATCGCATTCCCGGCATCGCCCGTCTTCCGAAATTCCCCTCCCGGTCGAAGATGGAAAACCGTAGGGTCTCCTCGCTTACAAGGATCGAGTCTCCGCGATACGCGAAGATGTGGGCCGGATAGGAACCGAACTCTCCCGGACCCTCGCCCCGTCTTCCCCAGTCCTCGAGGTGCTCCCCATCGGGCGAATAAACGCGGATCACCGCGCTCCGTCCGTCGAGGACCGCGATCCGGCCGTCCCGGAGCACCACGGCCCCGCCTCGCCAGTTGACCCATCCCAGGAGGTACCGCTCGTCTCCCTCTCTCCGGCCGATGACGACGGCCGGCGTTTCGGACACTTTCCAGCTGTCCCCATCCCCGTCCCACGCCGGCGCCCAACTCCCGATGATCCGGATACCGGCGCTGTCGTGTGTGATGGGCTCCGGGGAGGGCGCGCCTTGTCCCGGGGGCAGTTCGCCGTCTTCCGCGCAGGCCACGATGACGAGGAGGAGGGCGGAAAGGCAGAACCGGCGGTTTCTCATCACCGTTTGTCCGCCACTATTGGCCCGAAGTGGCGGACAAACGGAGTCTGGACCCTCCAACTCCACGACACCGGGTTCACCTTGCAACGAACGGCATCTCCATCTCGATCCAGATGCCCACGGGTATGCCCTCGTTCGAAGCGGGGAGGAAGCGCGCGGACTTCGCCGCCAGTACCGCCACCCAGTCCAGCGACGGATGGTCGGCGCTGGCTTTCACGATTGTCTCGGAGACGGTCCCGTCCGTGTTCACGAACAGGTAGAGGACCGTGGTGCCGCCGATTCCCTCGTTTCGCAGAGCCGCCGGATAGTTGACTTCAAGAGTATTCTTCACCTGCCAGCGGTTGGCCAACTCGGGCCGGGTGGTGTGGTCGACGTACTGCGGCGCCTCCATGACGCTCGCGTCCGTCGGTACCGGGGGCACTTCATAGGCGGCTGTGTACGGCGAGGGAGCGGCTGGCAGCGAGAGGACGGGCAAGGGGGCGTCGGGTTCGTTTTCCCAGACCTGGAACGCCAACACTTCGTCCGAGTCGATTGCGTTTACTGGCGTAAACAGGTACATCGCCGGTGGCTGCATGAAGTCGTAGCCCAAACGGAGCATGTTCGCATAGTAGACCTCGGCCGGTGCAAGCTCCTCCGGCTGGGCGGCCTCCTCGGTGAGCCCGGGTGCCCACATCGCCGCACCGGCAACCATGATCGCCGCAAACGCGAAGAACGCCGCTTGCGCCATCGAGACCTCCGGCCCCTCTGAGAGCAGCTTGCCGATCCGTCTCTCCAGGAACGACCGTCGTGCCGCGAAGGCCGTCGGTGCGAACCCGGGGCGAAGGCCGCCGCGGGCGCCCACCCGGACAAGAAGATCGCCGTACAGCCAGCGGCGATCCGGGAGTCGCTTGACGACGCGATGGTCACAGTCGAGCTCGATGGCCAGGCACAGGCGGCGATAGTGAAGCCACAGGAACGGGTTCCAGGGGAAGGCGATGGTCAGGGCCGCCATGGCGAACCGGACGATCCCGTCGTCGGCCCGCCGATGCTCTTCCTCGTGCGCCAGGATGAGCTTCTGCTGCGATGCTTCGACCTCACCCACCCACGACGGCAGGACCACTCCGGGGCGGCGCAGGCCGACGATCGCGGGCCCGGTATTCCGTGACCACAGGACCGGCTGGCCCAGCAGCGTTCCCGGCTTCCAGGAGCGACGGCGGCGGTTCAGCCTGAGGGCACCGATCAGAGCCCACAGCGCAAGGCCGGCGGACAGCGTCAGCCAGGCCGGAAGCAGGGTCCCGTCGAGCGAGTGCAGGACTGAATCTTGTGGGATCGTGACCCGTGGGAACGCGGGGGATGATGCGTTCGCGAGGGTGCCTGGCGCGGCTTCCACTGCTTCCCCAGGACCGGCATCAGTAATCACGGGTCCGGCAACCTCCGGAATCGCCAAACCACCGGCGGGGTTCTCCACCTTCGTCCCACTGCCCGAAGACAAGCGCACAGCCGTGAGCAGGACCGTGCCCACGCCAGCCACCACCCACACCCACCTGCGCCTCCCCTCGAACAACCTCTCCGCCGCCAATCCCGCGACCAGCAGCAACAGCCCCGCCCCGATCGACCAGAGCATCCATGCGGCGATCATCGTTCCTCCTCCTTTTTCAGACGTTCGTCCAGCTGTTTGCGCAGTCTCCTGACAGCGCCCGGCGACAGCGTCTCCTCCGCGACCAGATGGGTCATGAGCAACTCACCCGAACCCTTGAAGATCTTGTCCCTGAGTCGGCCGAGAACCACCCGCCCCGCCTCCTCGCGGTCGACCAGCGGGTGGTAGCGGTGGGCGCGGCCCTCCTTGCGATGGCCCACCATCCCCTTAGCCTCCAGGACCCTGAGCATCGAGAGGACCGTGTTGTAGGCCAGGTCGTCCGCGAGGCGCTCCCTGACTTCGGGGACCGTCGCGGACTCCAGGTCCCACAGGACCGACATGATGTCCATCTCGCGTGCGGTCGGTGTGCGGATCATCGCGTCTCCCTGCGGGCGGTGTGCCCGCTTTGCAGGTTTGTCCGCCGAGGCCCGCCGCGCAGAGGGGCGGCGTGCGCGTCGGCTCCGGTGGTCCGTGGTTTGGCCCGCGCCGGCGAGGCGGCGGGCCTGCCCCTTGGACCGTGTGCTCCCAAATCTCTAGTTGAAGGTAAGTGGTGGCTCGCGGAATGTCAACTAGTTTTTTGGGAGGACCCATGGGAGACGGCCCCTTCCAACCCTGACTCGCCCCCTGTCGCCGCCTCCTTGAGCAGCAGAATGTCAATCGCAGATTACCAAATGGAAACTGTGATTTACATTCTCGTAGGATGTGGATGAACTCCCGAGCTCACCGCCCCGACCGCTCCAGCGACCACACCGGCACGTATTCCACTCCCAGGTCGTCTCTGGCGAGGTCCAGGATGTAGTCCTCGCCGATCTTCGTCCGGGTGAAGGGATCTCTCGACGAGAATCCTAAGTTGTTTTTTTCTAATGTGGGCGGGGCCAGTGGATGTCAACCAGGTCCGTCGGAGCGCCCATCCGAGCATTTCCGTGCCCGTTTGACCAGCCTATCTTCCAATAACGTCCCTCACGCCGAAGCGCTCCCACATGACCCTCCAGGATGCGGTTGACTCGCTGTACCGGATTGCGGTGACGGAGGGAAAGGCGACTTCCACCAAGCGGTTGGACGGATTGGCGCGGTTCTGTGTCGCGGAGTTGGCCAGCCGCGGTCTTCACGACGCCGTCACCGAGGCCAAGCTGCCCGGCGGAGGGCGGGAGAAGTCCTGGGATGTCGCCTGGAGGATGGACGACAAGCCTCGTCTTGCAATTTCCTTGAAGTCCCTTCTGAAGAACCTCGGCGGCACCGTCCCGAACCGCGTCGATGACCTTATGGGCGAGGTCACGCACGTGCAGATGTACTCGCCGGAGATCGTCACGGGCTACATCATGCTGTTCAATGTGGCCGAGGACACCTACAGCCCGCTTCACGAGAGCACCTGGTCGGAACTTCTCAAGAGCCGGATCACTCGCCTGTCGGGTCGGCGGCCTCCTTCATGGAGCATCGGGATGATCGAGGCGTCCCTGTTCCTGGAGGTCGATTTCTCCGAAGGTCCCCGTCTCGTGTCCGGCGCTGCGGATGCCGGCCCATTCTTCGATCGCCTCGTTGCTGCGGTGCGGAACCGGAATCCAGTCCTGGAGCGTGTCCCATGACGCCGCCCACGGTAGCAATTGGCGACCGGGGGCTTGCGGCGGTGGTCGAGCGACACCTTCCCGACCTCCAGCTCTCGGACGAAGCCCTGAAGACCGCCCTGCCCGGCATCGCGCGCAGTTCCGCGGATTCGGCACGGGTGGCGGCCGCCGTCCAAGAGGTGCCGTCGGACCACCGCATTGTCCAGGGAGACTCCCGCGACCTCTCGGGACTCTCCGACCGGTCCGTCCACCTGGTCGTCACATCCCCTCCCTACTGGACCTTGAAGGAATACAACGAAGGGGACGACCAGCTGGGTGCGGTCGCGGACTACGAGCGGTTCGTTGCCGAGCTCGCCAAGGTGTGGAGCGAGTGCCACCGCGTCCTGGTTCCCGGAGGCCGGCTGGTCATCGTGGTCGGAGATGTCTGCCTGTCCAGGCGCAGGCACGGCCGTCACGTCGTGGTCCCGCTGCACGCCAGCATCCAGGAGTCATGCCGGCAGCGTGGATTCGACAACCTCGCCCCGATCATCTGGCACAAGATCGCGAACGCCAAGTTCGAGATCGGCGGCGCGGGCGGATTTCTGGGGAAGCCCTATGAGCCCAATGCGGTGATCAAGAACGACATCGAGTTCATCCTCATGCAGCGAAAGCCCGGGGGATATCGCAGCCCGTCCCCCGCCGCGCGCGCTCTCAGCGTGATCTCGGCGGACCGGCACAGGGAGTGGTTCCGGCAGATATGGACGATTCCCGGGGCGTCCACTCGGCATCATCCGGCGCCCTATCCGCTCCAGCTGGCCGCGCGGCTGATCCGAATGTTCTCGTTCGTGGGCGACACCGTGCTCGATCCGTTCCTCGGCACGGGCACGACTTCGGTTGCGGCGGCCCGTACGGGCAGGAACAGCGTCGGGGTGGAGGTGGACGGGGAGTATGTGGAGCAGGCGCGTTGCCGGTTCCAGCGTGAGACGGGGGGGTTGTTCGGACGGGAGAGGTTGGAGGTGGGGGGATG
>CAZTOF010000462.1:0-5759 GCA_964615515.1 uncultured Gemmatimonadaceae bacterium | reverse complement strand
GCTACGGCCACCGCAACCCGCAGGGGCTGGCCATCCACCCCGAAACCGGGGCGCGCCCCTTCACGGCCGACGAAGGGGTTGTCGCCGGGCACGCTCCCGTCGTCGTGAAGCCGCACGATCACGCCGTGGTGATTCGACAGGTCCTGGGCCGGGTGGGCCGCAAGGTCGCCCCGGGGAGGAACCTGGCGGTCGCCGACCGAAAGGAAGAGGTAGCCGTCCTGGTCGAAGGCCAGCCTGCAGCCGTAGTGGCTGTTGCCCCGGGACACGGCCTCGAAGACCTCGTCCACGAGGGTGAAGCGATCGTCTTCGAGGGTTCCCCGGATCACGGCCGTCGTGCCCATTCGCCCCAGATCCTCCACGGGCTTGGAGTAGCTGAGGTAGATCAACCGGTTCGACGCGAAGTCGGGGTGGGGGACCACGTCCATCAGCCCGCCCTGGCCGCGGGCGACGACCGGAGGCGTCCCGGGGACGGGGTCGGGAAGGAGCTCGCCGTCGCGGACGATGCGCAGCCGTCCCTCCCGCTCGGTCACCAGGATGTCCCCGTCCGGAAGGAACGCGATCGACCAGGGGACCACGAATCCGTCGGCCACGGTGACCACGCGGTAGTCGTGCAGCGCGGTGCGTTGGAGGTGCGGCTGGGCGCCAACGGGGGTGTGGAACGCCGCGGGAGCCGCGACGGAGACCAGGACGGACAGGGCTCGAACCATCTCTCTTCGCCTCTTTCGGCAGGTTTGGGTGTGCGGGATGCTCACATGAATGGATACCCCCACCGGGGGTGCCGGGCCAGCCGCAGAGGTGCGGATTGGCGGTCCATCTGGGTTTTCTGTTGTACGTAACATGTTTATTGACAACGCTTTAACAGAATCCAAGGAGCCCGCTCGGAAGTGGACGCGCCGGTCACGCCCTGACATATGGAGCCGACAATCCCGGGCGGAATCGGGCGGGCGGCGCGGCCGGGTGCGGTAGGCGGGGTCCCTTGCGCCGGTTTCGTGAGGGGGTTCTTGCGCGAGATCCGATTTGCGTCTTGCGGAGAGGGTCCGTACTATCAGGATGTCGGCCGAGCCGCCCGTTGGAGGCGGCGACCGACCAGCGTGGACACCGTTCACCCTACGGAAAGGAGTTGTCCCATGTCCAATCGCTACAGCCCCTGCGGCAAGATCCTGGCTCTCGCTCTCGCGCTCGGCGTGTTCGGAGCGAGCGGCCTTGCCGCGCAAACCGGCGTCGTGACCGGGGTGGTCACGGGGGCCACCACGGGCCAGCCCCTCAACGACGCCCATGTCACGATCGACGGCACCCAGATGCAGCAGATGACCAACGCCTCCGGTCGCTACATCCTCCAGGGCGTGCCCGTCGGCGTGTACACGATCAAGGCCCAGATGCTCGGGTACGCCCTGTTGGAGAAGCAGGTCACGGTGACGCCGGGAAGCACCATGACCGTCGACTTCTCACTTGCGACCTCCGCGGTCGCGCTGGACGAACTCGTCGCGGTGGGCGCATCCCACGTCCAGCGGAAGAAGCTCGGTGTGTCGCTCCCCACCGTCGATGTCAGCAAGATCCAGGAGATCATCCCGGTCGGCGGATTCACGCAGGTGCTCGAAGGGCGGGTACCCGGCGTCAAGTCCATCGGGAACAGCGGCGGCGTCGGCTCGGGCCGCGAGCTGCGCATCCGCGGCACCGACTCCTTCGGCTTCACCGCCCAGCGGCCCGTCATCTACATCGACGGCGTCCGCTACGATGCCGAGAAGGAGGACTGGGGCTGGATGCGTGGAGTCACCTGCTGCTTCTTCTCCGGTGGCGCGGGCGAGGACAGGCTCTCCGACCTCAATCCCGAGGAGATCGATCGCATCGAGGTGCTCAAGGGACCGGCGGCGGCTACGCTGTTCGGTGCCGAGGCGTCCGCCGGCGTGATCCAGGTCTTCACCAAGCGCGGCCGCACCAACACACCGGCGACGTTCACCCTGAACACCGGCCTTGGCCGGCATCGGCTCCGGGCGAACCTCCCGACCAAGCTGCGCCCCAACTTCGGCCAGAAGGACATCGATGGCAATCTCAAGTTCGCGGCCTACGATCCCAACGAGACGCTCATCGAGAACGGCCTGATCAACAACTACGACCTTACGGTCTCCGGCGGCGGCGACGACATCACCTACTTCGTTTCCACCGGTCTGACCTACGAAGAGGGCTCGATCAAGCCCAACGACCAGACCCGCGGCAACATCCGCGTCAACCTCAACTGGACCGCGGCCGACAAGCTGCAGGTCGGAGTGACCTCCGGGTTCGTCCGGAACAGGATCTGGGTGGTGCAGGCCGGCAACAACTGGCTCGGCGTCTACACCAACGCCATGCTGAGCAACCCGATCAACGCCACGGAGAAGAACCCGTACGGCGGCGGGATCGGTGGTGTGGGGGTGAAGAGCGCCAAGGAGGTCGAGACCTTCTCGGACACCGACCGCTGGACGGGGCGCGTCCAGTTCAGCTACACGCCGCTCCCCACCTTCACGCACCAGCTGACCTTCGGGCTCGACGCGGTGACGGACCAGAAGAGCCGGCACCTGCCGTACGGCAACAACTACACCTACCTCGGCGATACGGGCGAAAGGAACCTCGGGTACCGGCGGTCGAGGAAGTTCACGACCGACTACCTCTCGACACTCGACTACGACCAGCTCTTCGGCCTCACCTTCCTTACCGGTAGTGTCTCCGTGGGCGCCCAGGGCTACTGGGACGTCGCGTCGATGACGATGGGGACCGGGAAGCGCTTCCCCGCGGACGGCATCAAGTCGATCGACGGTGCCTCGCTCACCTACTCGGACGAGGATTTCGAGGAGAGGATCAACGTGGGGTTCTTCGTACAGAACCGCTTCGACCTCACCGACGACCTGTTCCTCACGGCAGCCCTCCGGGCGGACGGCAACTCGGCATTCGGCGAGAACTACGGCCTCCAGACCTACCCGAAGGCGGACGTGGCGTACAACATGCCCCAGGGGTGGCTGCCCCCCGGGTTCTCGAACCTCAAGTTCCGCGCCGCGCTCGGCATGGCCGGCAAGGCTCCCGGTCCGTTCGACAAGCTCCAGTCGTACTTCCCGACCACGGTCATGGACGATCAGCCGGCTGTTCGCATCGCCCAGGCGGGCAACAAGGAGATCGGGCCGGAGAACAAGAGGGAGTTCGAGACCGGCATGGACATCGGGCTTTTCAACAACAGGATCGGGCTCGAACTGACGTACTACGACGCGGAGGTCGTCAACGGGCTCTACTCCAGCGCGGTGGCCGCCAGCAAGGGCGTGAACACCAGGGTCGAGAACTGTTGCGGGTTCAATAACCGCGGCATCGAGACGGCCGTGACGGCGTCGCTCGTCGACATGCAGTCCTTCCGCTGGACCATGAACGTCGCCTACGAATGGAATCGGAACCGGATCACCAGCTTCGGCCCGCAGGCCCGGGACGATTCGCTGCCCCTGTACCGCGAGACGGAGGACGGGTTCTGGGAGCACATCGGCTGGCGCTATAACAGGAGCCTGAACTTCTGGTGGGAGCAGGAGCCCCTCGACAACGTCTACGGCCGAGGTATCCGCGCGTACGACGACGACACCGAACGGCACCTTTGGACCCATCACTGGTTCATGCACGGCGTGTCCCAGCCCAGGCACATGGGTTCGCTCTTCAACAGCTTCCAACTCGGCAACGCCCTCAGGGTGTCGGTCCAGTTCCGGGGCGAGGTCGGAGCGGTCATGCGGAACTGGGATCGCTGGTACGGTGTGCGGATCTCCCGGGGCTACGACGAGTACCTGAGGCACCTGGACGAGGACGGATTGCCCACCAGGCAGTCCGACTCGGTTTGGGACTACCACCTCCTGCGCCATACGGACAAGCGGGACCACATTCGTCTGCAGGATGTCTCGCTCGTGTATACGGTGCCGCAGACGCTCGCGAACATGCTGGGATTGCAGCGGACGACGGTCACGCTGTCGGGCTACAACCTGCACTGGTGGGACGACTGCAACTGCCAGGACCCGAACACGAAGTACAATGCCACGGACGACGGGTTCAACTCGAGTGTCGCGTTCCTGGCGGTGCCGCAACCCAGAAGGTTCCTCCTGTCGGTCAGGACACGGTTCTGAGGCAGGTTCGGGAACAACCGAGACAACGGATTTCTCGAAAAGGGAGAAAACGAAAATGAATAGGATCAGGAAAGCCAGGATGCTGGGCGCCCTCCCGCTGGTGGTGGTGCTCGGAGCCTGCAACATTCTCACCGTGAGGGACCCCGGCCGTTACGACGAAGAGGATCTCGACGATGCGCTCGAGGCGGTTGCGAACACGGTCGAGGGGTCCGTGCACGGGTGGGCGGACTGGTACGTGATCTGGCAGTCGCTCCAGTCGGACGTGTTCATGTTCACGGGCTACAGCTTCTACCAGTCCCGCTGGGGATTCATCGACGAGGGCTGGGTCAACTACGGCACCTATCCGACCGTCGGCGTCAACTACACCTACGGGAGAAACAACTTCCCCGACGGCATGGTCCAGGCCCGGTGGTTCGCGAGGGAGTCCTGGGAAAGGCTCGTCAACGTGCTGGGCGAAACCGTTGCGACAAGCGACGTGATGGGTGCCCAGGTGCTGTTGGGCGACGCGATGCTCGACATGTACGGGGGCCTGTTCTCATGCGAGACGGTACTCGAGAAGGCCCCGTCGCCGATGTTCGCCGATATCCAGGTCTACCACAAGGCGGCCGAGACCTTCGGCAGGGCCTTGGAGGTGGCGCTTAATATCGATCCCGAGGTACTCGAGGACCTGGACGTCGACTTCGCGAACGCGGCGCGAACGGGCCGGGCGCTGATGCTCATGCTGAGCGGAGACTACGAAGGCGCCGCGGCGGAGGCGGCGGCCGTGCCGGACGGTTTCGTCTACAATGCGATTCACAGCACATCGTTCATCAGCCGCAACGACATCTATGCCTGGGCGAGTGCGAGCCGGGTGGCGGGGCTGATGAGCTGGCTGTGGCCGAGAATCGATCAGACCACATCGTCCAGCTACATCAGGGACTCATTCACGGGCGAGCACGACCAGCGTATGCCGGTCTGGTTCCGTGGGTGGAGGGGGACGGACTTCGAAACCCCGCACTACAACCAGTGGAAGTATACCGCTTACGATGCCGACATCCCGATGCTGCACTCCGGCCATGCTCGGCTGATCGAGGCCGAGGCCAAGGTCATGCAGAACGACTTCGAGGGAGCGATGGCCATTCTGAACAACCTGCGAAGCCGGGTGGGCCTGGAACCGCGTCCGGTGCCGACCAATATGGACGACATGGAGGATGTTCTCCTGGAGGAGCGCTTTGCGGAGCTCTTCATGGAGGGATACCGCATGGTCGACCTCTATCGTTTCGATCGGGTCCGTGAGGTATTCGAGGCCATGAACGACCCGATCCGGCGTGGCATTGGACGGCCGAGCAAGTTCCCGGGAAGTCAGCGCGAAGCGCAGCTCAATACGGGAGTGGAGGACGAGCCGAGCATACGGTGTGCGCCCGTGGGATAGGCACGCAGTAGCGCGGCGCCGGGGCGAGACCCAAACGGACGAACGCCCGTAGAAGCGGTCGCGTCAACAGGGTGAACGAAACCCCGGGAGCGGGGTTGGGCAGGATGCGAAACTGCCCAGCCCCGCTTCTCGTTTTTGGGGCCCCAACTGTGGGCGGTTGACAGGCGCGGCGCGATTGCAACGTTCGAGAGGGAACGTGGGGGGATCTCTTGGGGTCGTTGCCGGGG
>CAZTOF010000461.1:0-10524 GCA_964615515.1 uncultured Gemmatimonadaceae bacterium | reverse complement strand
GCCGTCCCGTCCCGGCCGGAATCAGGTGCCCGATGATGATGTTCTCCTTGAGCCCCCTCAGGTCGTCCCTGGCGCCACGCACCGCCGCGTCGGTCAGGACGCGGGTGGTCTCCTGGAAGGAGGCGGCCGAGATGAAGGAGTCCGTGGTGAGGCTCGCCTTGGTGATTCCCAGCAGCAGCGGTTCCTGCCTGGCCGGCTTGCGGGGCTCACCGCCCGCTTCGACAAGGTCCCGGTTTTCCTCCGCCAGGCGCTCGTTGACGCGGCGGAAGGCGAGCCGGTCCACATGTTCGCCCTCCAGCAGGTCGGTGTCGCCGGGATCGACGACCCTGACCTTCTGCAGCATCTGGCGCACGATCACGCCGATGTGCTTGTCGTTGATCTTGACGCCCTGCAGCCGGTACACCTCCTGGATTTCGTTGAGCAGGTACTCCTGGACCCTGCGCGGTCCCTGGATCTTGAGGATGTCGTGCGGGTTGATGGGACCTTCGGAGAGACGGTCGCCGGCGCGCACCTGGTCTCCCTGGTGAACCCGCATGTGCTTGCCGACGGGAATCTCGTACTCGCGGCGCTGTCCCTGTTTCGGCGTCACGATGACCTTGCGCTTGCCGCGCTTGATGGCGCCGAAGGACACGGCGCCGTCGATCTCGGTGATGATGGCGGGGTCCTTCGGACGCCGGGCCTCGAAGAGTTCCGCGACCCGGGGAAGTCCGCCGGTGATGTCTCGCGTCTTGTAGACCTCGCGGCCGATCTTGGCGATTCTGTCGCCTGTGTGGACCGGGTCCGCGTGGGAGCACAGGAGCTGGGCCCCGACCGGTATGATGAACTCCTTGACGATGTCGCTCGTGGGGGCCTCTCCGCTCAGGATCTGGATCGTCGGATGCAGTTTCTTGTCCCGGTCCTCGATCACCATCATCTGGCGGCGCCCCGTGGACTCGTCCAACTCCTCGCGCACCGTCTGTTCCTCGACGATGTCCACGAAGCGGAGGAATCCGGCGGAATCGGCCACGATGGGCTCCGAATACGGATCCCAGCTGAAGAGCAGGTCGCCCGCCTTGATCGACTGTCCCTCCTCGACGTGGATCGTGGCCCCGTACGGCACCGAGAGCCGGCTGCGGACCTGGCCCTCGCGGGTCTGGATCACGATCTTGCCCTCGCGTGAGGTGATGATCCGGTTCCCCTCGCGGTCCTCGACCAGCGAAACCCGCTCCAGGGCGACGACGCCCGATATCTTCGACTTGCGCTGGTTCTGGGCGGCGATGCGTGCCGCGGTGCCACCGATGTGGAAGGTCCTGAGCGTAAGCTGGGTGCCAGGCTCGCCGATCGACTGGGCCGCCAGGATTCCCACCGCCTCGCCGATGTCGACGGGCCCCATCGTGGCCAGGTTGCGGCCGTAGCACATCTGACAGATCCCCCGCTCGGCCTCGCAGCTGAGCACGGAGCGGATCTTCACCGACTGGATCCCCGCGTCCTCGATCGCTTCCGCCGCCTCCTCGCTGATCAGCTCGCCCGCCTTGAGGATGAGCTCGCCGTCGATCGGATCGTAGACCTCCTCCAGGGCCACGTTCCCCGCGATGCGGTCGGCCAGCGGCTCCACGATGTCCTCGCCCTCCTTCAGGGCGCTCATCTCCAGGCCCTGGAAGGTGCCGCAGTCCTCCTGCGTGACGGTCACGTCCTGGGCGACGTCGACGAGCCTGCGCGTCAGGTACCCGGCGTCGGCGGTCTTGAGGGCGGTGTCGGCCAGGCCCTTGCGCGCCCCGTGCGTGGAGATGAAGTACTCGACCACGCTGAGTCCCTCGCGGAAGTTGGACCTGATCGGGCTCTCGATGATCTCCCCGATTCCCCCGGTGAGCTTCTTCTGGGGCTTGGCCATGAGCCCCCGCATGCCCGCGAGCTGGCGCATCTGGTCCCGGTTCCCGCGGGCGCCCGAGGTCATCATCATGTAGACCGGGTTGAAGCCTCCCTTGGAGCGCTCCAGGTGCCGCACCATGGCGTCGGCGACATCGTTGTTGGCGTGGGTCCACGTGTCGATGATCTTGTTGTAGCGTTCGCCGTTGGAGATGTACCCGGCCGAGTAGGCGTTCTGGAAGCGGGCGACCTGGCCGGTCGCATCCTCGAGCAGTTCCGTCTTCTCGGGCGGAACCTCCAGGTCCTCGACGCCGACCGATACCCCGCCCATGGTGGCGTAGCGGAAGCCGAAGTCCTTGAGGTGGTCGAGGAAAGCGGTCGTCGCCGCGAGTCCGGCCTCGTCGAAGCACCGGAAGACGAGGTCGCCGAGCTGCTTCTTGCCGAAGGTCTGGTTCAGGAAGCCGATGGGCTCGGGGATGATCGAGTTGAAGAGGACGCGTCCCGCGGTCGTGCGCACCCAGCCGGTCGCCATCGCCGCATCGGCGTCGGGTGCTTCGTCCCGGGCCGGCACCCAGTACCAGCAGGGCGTGGAAAACTCGACCCGGCCCAGGGCCTGGGCCATCTCCACCTGTCCGTAGGTGGAGAAGCGCGGAGCGTCTTCGTAGAGTTCCCCGAGCCGGCCGTCGGCCCAGGCACGGTCCTGTTCCGGCAGCGAGGCGTCGTTGGCCCGGGGTTCCAGGTCCGAGATCTCCAGGGGCGGCTTCGTCAGGAAGTACGACCCGATCACCATGTCCTGGGTCGGGGACGCCACCGGCCGGCCGTTCGAGGGCAGCAGCACGTTGTTGCTGGCCAGCATGAGCACCCGGGCCTCCAGCTGCGCCTCGAAGGACAGCGGCAGGTGCACGGCCATCTGGTCTCCGTCGAAGTCCGCATTGAAGGCCGCGCACACCAGCGGGTGGATGCGGATCGCCTTCCCCTCGACCAAGACCGGCTCGAAGGCCTGGATTCCGATCCGGTGCAGCGTCGGCGCCCGGTTCAGGAGGACCGGGTGATCGCGGATGATGTCCTCCAGCACCTCGTACACCTTCGGGTCGTCCTGCTCGACGATCTTCTTGGCCCGCTTGACCGTCTCGGCTTCGCCCCGCTTCTCCAGCTCGTGGATGATGAAGGGCTTGAACAGCTCCACGGCCATCGCCTTGGGCAGCCCGCACTGGTGCAGCTTGAGTTCGGGTCCGACCACGATCACAGACCGGCCCGAGTAGTCCACCCGCTTTCCGAGCAGGTTCTGGCGGAAGCGCCCCTGCTTTCCCTTCAGCATGTCGGAGAGCGACTTCAGCGGCCGCTTGCCCCGTCCGCGGATCGCCTTGGCCCGCCTGCCGTTGTCGAAGAGCGCGTCGACCGACTCCTGCAGCATCCGCTTCTCGTTCCTGAGGATGACCTCGGGCGCCCGCATGTCGATCAGCTTCTTCAGCCGGTTGTTGCGGTTGATGACGCGCCGGTACAGGTCGTTGAGGTCGGAGGTGGCGAACCGCCCGCCGTCCAGGGGGACGAGGGGCCGAAGGTCGGGCGGGATCACCGGGATCACGTCCAGCACCATCCACTCGGGCCGGTTGCGCTTGTCCTGCGTATCACCGGAGTTGCGCAGCGCGTCGACGACCTTGAGACGGCGCAGCTTCTTCTTCTTCCTGTGCTGCGAGGTCTCGGTGCGGATCTCCTCGCGCAGCCATGCTGCCAGGCGCTCCAGCCCCCGGCCGTCCCGGTTCTGTTCGGCTATCGGAACCTCCGGCGAATCCAGCCGCTTGAGCAGCGTTCGGACAGCTTCCGCGCCGATCTCGGCCATGAACTCGTCGTCGCCCTCCTCGCGGGCCTTCACCCGGAGGTCGTAGTACTCGTCCTCGTCCAGCAGTTCCAGGAACTCCACGTCCTGGTCACCCGGCCGGGTGACCGCGTACGCCGCATAGTAGATGACCTTTTCCAGGTCCTTGAGCGTCATCCCGAGCAGGTAGCCCAGCTGGCTCGGCAAGGTTTTGAAGAACCAGATGTGACAGATCGGCACGGCCAGCTCGATGTGGCCCATCCGTTCGCGGCGGACCTTCGAGAGCGTCACCTCCACCCCGCAGCGGTCGCAGACGATGCCGCGGAAGCGGATGCGCTTGTACTTGCCGCAGGAACACTCCCAGTCCTTGACCGGGCCGAAGGTGCGCTGGCAGAACAGCCCGTTCGGCTCCGGCTTGAACGAGCGGTAGTTGATGGTCTCGGGCTTGGTCACCTCGCCGTAGGACCACTCGCGGATGTCTTCCGGCGACGCGATCCGCACGCGGATGTAGTCGAAATCCATCAGGCGGGGTTCCTTGGCGCGGGAGGGAAAATCGATCATGTTCTGGCCACCGTTTCGTTGCAGCCCCGCCTGTCGCGGGGACTCGGGTTACCGTTCTCTCGCCCCTACTCTTCCTGTCCGAGTTCCACGGCCAGACCCAGGGCCTGGAGTTCCTTCACAAGCACGTTGAAGGACTCGGGAATACCCGGCTTGGGGAGGTTGTCCCCCTTCACGACCGCTTCGTACACCTTCGACCGTCCCGCCACGTCGTCCGACTTGACGGTCAGGATCTCCTGAAGCGTGTGCGCGGCGCCGTACGCCTCGAGCGCCCAGACCTCCATCTCGCCGAAGCGCTGTCCTCCGAACTGCGCCTTGCCGGCGAGGGGCTGCTGGGTCACCAGGGAGTAGGGGCCGATGCTGCGGGCGTGGATCTTGTCGTCGACGAGATGGGAGAGCTTGAGCATGTAGATGACGCCCACCGTGATCGGGAATCTGAAGCGCTCCCCGCTGCGCCCGTCCCTCAGCCACACCTTGCCGTTGGCGATGATCTCGCCCCCGGCCAGCAGTTCCTGGACGGCCGCCTCGAGACCCCCTTCCCGCAGGTCCCGGAGCGCCAGCACCCAGATGGCGGGGAAGACGTCCCGAAGCCGGCGGCCCCGCTTCGCCGCCACGCGCGCACCGGCCCGGACCACGAATTCGCGCACCGTCCGCAGGACGGCCCGGGCTTCCGTTCCGGTCGACTCGCCGACGTACTCGTCGAGGCTCTTCCCGATTCCCACTGCGGAGGCTCGTCCGTCTCCGTTGCCGGCCCTGTCCGGGCTCCGGACCCGTCCCGCCTCCGGATGCGACTGCACCGCCTCCAGCAACTGATGGTAGTGCGGCGTCTCCAGAGGCCACTCCAGGCCGGCCTTGAGCGTCGATGCCGCCCACTTCACCCCCGCCAGCTTGAGAAGCACCGAGATCTCGTCTTCCGACGCTCCCTGGAAGACCGGCGTCTTGGCTTCGAAGCCCAGGTTCGCGGCCGCCCAGCCCAGGTGGGTCTCGAGAATCTGACCCACGTTCATGCGCGAAGGCACCCCCAGCGGGTTGAGCACGATGTCCACCGCCGACCCGTCGGGCAGGTAGGGCATGTCCTCCTGGGGCGCGATCCTCGCGATGATCCCCTTGTTGCCGTGCCGTCCGGCCATCTTGTCGCCGACCGAGATCTTCCGCTTCTCGGCGATGTAGACCTTGACGAGCTGAACCACGCCGGGGGGGAGTTCGTCGGGCTGGAAGACCTTGTCGATCTGCTCCTCCGTGCGTTCCCGGACCCGCTCGATGCGCCGCTTCGCCTCGTCGATCAGCCCCCTGATCTTCTTGTTCACGGCCTGGTTGCGGACCCTGAGGCTGGAGAGATCCACCTCCGAGAGGCGCACGTTGCGCAGCAGCGCCGCATTCACCTTGGTCCCCTCCTCGAGGAACGGCTCCACGGTGCCCTTCTTCAGACACAGGTCGATCGTCTGGTTGCGCGGACGGGTGAGAAGGCCGCGGAGTTCCTCGTCGCGGGCCTCGATGATCCGCCGGATTTCCTGGCGCTCCTCCTGCCTGAGCTCTCCGATGCGCGCTCCGTGCTCGCGCTCCAGCAGCGGATCGTCGATCCGCCGGGAGAAGATCTTGACGTCGATGACCGTCCCGATCATGCCGGGAGACATGCGCAGCGACGAATCCTTCACGTCCTTCGCCTTCTCGCCGAAGATGGCGGTGAGGAGCTTCTCCTCCGGGGACAGTTCGGTCTCGCCCTTCGGCGTGATCTTCCCGCAGAGGATGTCCCCGCTCCTGACCCGGGCGCCGACGCGCACGATGCCCCGCTCGTCCAGGTCGAGCAGGCTCTCCTCGGCCACGTTCGGGATCTCGCGCGTGATCTCCTCCATGCCGCGCTTGGTGTCGCGCACGTGAAGCTCCAGCTCCTGGATGTGGATCGAGGTGAAGAGATCGTCCCGGACCAGGCGCTCCGAGATCACGATCGCGTCCTCGAAGTTGTACCCGTACCACGGCATGAAGGCGACCCGCACGTTGCGCCCCAGCGCGAGCTCGCCACGGTCGGTCGAGGGGCCGTCGGCGACGATGTCACCCTTCGTGACGCGCGTGCCCGACCGGACCAGCGGACGCTGATTGATCGCGGTGTCCTGGTTGGTGCGCCAGAACTTCTTGAGCTTGTAGGGGTCGAACTGGGCCAGCTTGGCCAGCGGCTCCTGCGACGCGCCCTTCTTCAAGCCGGTGTCGACCAGGATCTCGTCGGCGGTGACCCGCACGATTTCGCCGTCCCGCCGCGCGGTGATCACGGCTCCCGAGTCCCTGGCCACCTTCTCCTCCAGACCCGTCCCGACCAGAGGCGCGTCCGTGTACAGCAGCGGCACCGCCTGTCTCTGCATGTTCGAGCCCATGAGGGCGCGGTTGGCGTCGTCGTGCTCCAGGAACGGGATCATCGCCGCGGCCACCGACACGAGCTGGTCGGGCGCCACGTCGATGTAGTCGATCCGCTCCGGCCGCTCGAGCGGGAAGTCCCCCCGGAACCGGCAGAGCACATACTCGTTGCGGAAGTGCCCGTCCGGGGTGAGGGGCGCATTCGCCTGTGCGATCGTGGCCTCCTGCTCCTCGCTCGCGGACAGCCAGGCGATCTCCCCCGTGACCCGGCCGTCCACGACCCGGCGGTACGGCGTCTCCACAAACCCGAGGTCGTTGACGCGGGAATAGGTGGTCAGGGACGTGATCAGGCCGATGTTGGGACCCTCGGGCGTCTCGATGGGACACATCCGGCCGTAGTGCGAATAGTGCACATCCCTCACCTCGAAGCCCGCGCGCTCGCGGGTCAGGCCGCCCGGCCCCAGGGCGGAGAGCCGCCTCTTGTGGGTCAGCTCCGCCAGGGGATTGGTCTGGTCCATGAACTGGCTGAGCTGGGAGGATCCGAAGAACGCCTGGATGACGGCCGACACCGTGCGGGCGTTGACCAGGTCGTCGATGTTGATCTTCTTCGGGTCCGTGTTGATCGACATGCGCTCCTTGACGAGGCGGGCCATGCGCGAGAGACCGACCGAGAACTGGTTGGCGATCAGCTCGCCGACCGTCCGCACGCGCCGGTTTCCGAGGTGGTCGATGTCGTCGATCCGCCCCCGGCCCTCGCTGAGTTCGATCAGGTACTGCAGGATCGAAACGAAATCCTCCTTTGTGAGGACCGTCTCGGCCGCCGGGACGTCGAGCTCGAGCCGCTGGTTGATCTTGTAGCGGCCGACACGTCCCAGGTCGTAGCGGCGGGGGTCGAAGAAGACGCGCTCGAGAGCGGCTCGGGCGGTGGCCATGTTGGGCGCTTCGCCCGGCCGGAGCAGGGAGTAGATGGCGTGGAGCGCTTCCTCCTCGCTGCCGGTTGGGTCCTTCTTCAGGGTGTTCTTGACGATCGGGCTCTCTCCGGGACGCCCGCCCCGGCCCTCGTGCGCCGACCTGTAGATCATGACTTCCGCCAGGCCGGCGCGCTGGAGCAGACGCACTTCGTCCTCTGCGAGCTCCGCACCCTCCTCGACGAGGATCTCGCCCGTCTCGGGATCGACCACCTCTTCGGCGACGATCCCGCCCAGCAACTCCCGGACATCGTCGTCGGGACCGGGCACCCGGGCCGAACGCGCCTCGAAGAAGAGCCGGTAGATCTCGGCGTCGCCGCCGTACCCGAAGACACGCAGGAGCGCCGTGGCCGGGAACTTCTTCTTCTTGTCGATGTGAACGTAGCAGATGTCGTTGATGTCGATGGTGAACTCGACCCACGAACCCCTGAAGGGGATGATCCGCGCCTTGTTCAGCCGCGCGCCGTTGGGGTGGATGTCCTCCTCGAACACGACGCCGGGAGAGCGGTGCAGCTGGCTCACGACGACCCGTTCAGCCCCGTTGATGACGAAGGTTCCCAGCGGGGTGAGCAGCGGAAGGTCCCCCAGGTAGACCTCCTTCTCGATGATGGTGTCCGGCCGGCGCTTCTTCCGCCCCGACTTCTCGAAGACGACCAGGCGCAGCGTCGCCTTCAGCGGTGCCGCGTAGGTCATGTCGCGCTCGATGCACTCCTCGACGGAGTACTTGGGCTCGCCCAGGGCGCATGCCACGTACTCCAGGGACAGGTCCCCGTTCACGTCGTCTACCGGGAAGATGTCCCGGAACACGCGATCGAGGCAGAAATCCCAGCTTTCCACCTCTGTTTCGTCGGTTTCGACCAGCTTCCCGAAGGAACGGGTCTGGACATCCAGCAGGTCGGGCATGGGCATGGCCGCGTGGAGCTTCGCAAAGCTCACGACCGGCCGGGCCCCCTCGATGGTACCGTTCTGACTAGCCAATGAACCAATCCCCCATGATGGTTAGCAGTCCGCGAAAGAATCCGGGCGGGACCTCAGGGTACACGCCCGGCGTCGCACCCGGGCGCACGCCGAACGGGAATCCGGTGAAGACCGCCGGGCGGCCGCCCTCGGACCCCGCAGCCGTGGTGCGGCGGGACGGCAAGCTATTTGACGACGACGGTGGCGCCGACTTCTTCGAGCTTGCTCCTGATGTCTTCGGCCTCTTCCCTGCCCACCGCCTCCCTGACCGGACTCGGCGCCTTGTCCACGAGTTCCTTGGCCTCCTTCAGCCCCAGGCTCGTGATCTGCCTGATGACCTTGATGACCTGGATCTTCTTGGACCCGAAGGATTCGAGCACCACGTCGAACTCGTCCTGCTCCTCGACGGCCGCCTCTTCGGCACCGGCCCCGCCCGGCATCGCCATGACGGGAGCCGCGGCCGCGGTAACGTTGAAGCGGGTCTTGAAGGCTTCGACGAACTCGGACAGTTCGATCACCGTCATGTTGCCGAAGGTCTCGAGAAGTTCTTCCTGATTCACAGCCATTCTCTGTTTCCCTCCCTGGGTGCACCCGGTTTGCCGGGCTTTGTAGTCAACTGTCGTCCCCCCCCGACCCGCGGTCCTCGCGAAGCGCGTCCGCGAGCCCCGCCATCTCCTGGAGCTTGCCGCCCAGCGCGCCGGCGAGCGCCGCCATGGGCCCGCCCAACACGCCCGCGACCTGCGAGAGCAATTCCCCTCTGGGCGGCATGGAGGCGACCCGTTCGATCTGGGCGGGGTCGAGGATGCTCGATTCGAGGACGCCGACCTTGAAGACCGGCAGGTCCCCGTTGTCCTTCGCGAATTCCGTAACGGTCCTGGCGGCGGCCACGACGTCGTCGTCCCCGAAGACCACGCCCGTGGGACCCACCAGGTACTGCGAGATGTCCGGTGCTCCGGTATCGGCGAAGGCGCGCTTCACCAAACGGTTCTTCACCACCAGGTACTCGCCGCCGGCCTTCTTCAACCGGCTGCGGAGGCTGGTCATCGCCTTGACGTCCAGCCCGGTGAAATCGGTGAGGAAGATGGCCTCGGCCTTCCCCAGGCGCTCCTGGAACTCGGCGACGAACGCTTCCTTTTCAGCCCTGGTCATGTCAGCAGTCCGTGGATAGTCCCGCGCGAGCACCGAGAGCGGCGAGGCGCCGGGCCGGCAAGGCGCGACGAGAGGTGAATAGCGGAACTGTTCGCCCGAGGAGCAACGCAGAGCGTAGCTTTGGAACGGCCCCGGGGCACCGGACCGGGGCATTCCTCTCCACACCGCTCAACCCTAAAGGAAGAAAACGGGATGCACACCACGAACAAGGACTGGTGGCCCAACCAGTTGAACCTGAAGTCTCTTCAGCGCCATGCCCGCTCGGCCGATCCCATGGGTGAGGACTTCGACTATGCCGAGGAGTTCGAGTCGCTCGACTTGGAGGCTCTCAAGAAGGACCTCTTCGAGCTGATGACCACGTCGCAGGACTGGTGGCCGGCCGACTACGGCCACTACGGCCCCCTCTTCATCCGGATGGCCTGGCACAGCGCGGGCACGTACCGGATCAGCGACGGCCGCGGCGGCGGCGGCTCCGGCACGCAGCGCTTCGCACCCCTCAACAGCTGGCCCGACAACGCGAACCTCGACAAGGCCCGCCGGCTGCTCTGGCCGATCAAGCGGAAGTACGGCCGGAAGATCTCCTGGGCCGACCTCATGATCCTCGCCGGCAACTGCGCCCTGGAATCGATGGGATTCGGGACCGTGGGCTTCGGCGGCGGCCGCGAGGACGTGTGGGAGCCCGAGGACATCGACTGGGGGGCCGAGGACACCTGGCTCGGAGACGAGCGTTACAGCGGCGACCGCGAACTCGACGAGCCCTTCGGCGCCGTGCAGATGGGCCTGATCTACGTGAACCCGGAAGGGCCCAACGGCAAGCCGGATCCCCTCGCGGCGGCCAGGGACATTCGCGAGACCTTCCGCCGGATGGCGATGAACGACGAGGAG
>CAZTOF010000460.1:0-2759 GCA_964615515.1 uncultured Gemmatimonadaceae bacterium | reverse complement strand
CTCGACACCTTGCCGGAGGTCGACTGGGTGGTGTCGGGCGACGGCGGCTGCGTGCTGCACCTCGACGGGCGAAACCGGGCGCGGGGCACAGGCGTCGAGTTCGTGCACCTGGCGACGGCGCTGTGGCGCGGGGTGGCGGAGGATGGCCGCGTGGCCGAGGCGGCCCGCTGACATGCATACCCGAATCAGAGACTACCCGTCGCGTTCAAGCCAGATCATCCGCGGCGACCCGGGTGTCCGCGAGGCGGTCACGGGCGCCACCATCGCTTTCGACCAGAAGCGGCTGCAGGGCTATGCCGAGGTCGATGCCGACGCGTGGCGGCGCTGGGCCGAGGGCGTGAAGAGCCACACGCTGACCCACCTGGACCGCTACCTCACCGAAGCCGAGGCGCGGCTCAAGGCCAACGGCGCCGAGGTGCACTGGGCGGCGGACGCGGCCGAGGCCCGCGAGATCGTGATGTCGCTGGCGGCGAGGCACTCGGTCAAGAGCGTGGTCAAGGGCAAGAGCATGGTCACCGAGGAGATCGACCTGAATCCGGCGCTGGAAGCGGCGGGGATCGAGGTCTACGAGACCGATCTGGGCGAATACATCCTGCAGCTCCTCGAGGAGCCGCCCAGCCACATCCTGGGACCCGCCATACACAAGAGCCTGCAGCAGGTGCAGGAACTGTTCACCGACCGGCTAGGCTCGGAGCCGGGCGGTGATCCCGACACACTCGCGCGCGCCGCTCGCCGCGTGTTGCGCGACGCCGTCATCCACTCGGACATGGGGATCACCGGCGGCAACTTCCTCGTTGCGGAGACGGGCACGGTGGCCCTGATCGAAAACGAGGGGAACATCCGCCTCACGACTTCGCTGCCTCGCGTACACGTCGCGGTCGTCGGAATCGAGAAACTGCTGCCCCGCATGGCCGACCTGTCCGGCTTCCTCCAGCTCACCGCGCGCGCGGCGACCGGCCAGCCGATCGGCTGCTTTGTATCCCTCGTCCAGGGGCCCGCGGCCCACCCCGACGATGACGGGCCGGAGGCGGTGCACGTCGTCCTCGTCGACAACGGGCGTACCAACGTCCTGGCCCACGAGCACGCCTGGGAGGCGCTGCGGTGCCTGCGTTGCGGTGCGTGCCTGAACGCTTGTCCTGTGTACCGCCAGACCGGCGGGCACGCGTACGGATACGTCTATTCGGGGCCGATCGGCTCGGTGCTCGACCCGGGGCTGCTGGGGCTGCACGAAGCCATGCCGCTGCCGTTTGCGTCATCGCTCTGCGGCGCCTGCGAGGACGCGTGCCCTGTGCGGATTCCCATCCCCGAGATGCTGCTCGAATGGCGGCGCGAAGCGCAGGAGGAGGGGCTCACCCCGTGGAAGGAACGCGCGGCGCTGAAGGGACTTGCGAGCGTGGCGACCCGGCCGGGGCTGTACGGGCTTGCGGGCCGGATCGGGTCGCGGCTGGGAGCGACGGGCGTGGCGCGTGCGCTGCCCATGCTCGGCGAATGGGCGGCCGATCGCGCGTTGCCGCAGCCGAGTCGGCGGACCTTCCGTGAACTCTGGCGCGAGGGGATCGAGTGAGCGCGGCGGCGCGGGAGCGGATCATGGCCCGGGTCGCGCGGTCGACGGCGAGCCGTGCCGGGGTGCCGCATCCGGGTGCGCTTGCGACGCCACCCGCGGACGATGCGGCCCACGATGCGGCGGACGCATTTGTGAAGCGTTTCACAAGCCAGGGCGGCGAGGTCGTGAAGGCCGATCCGGGGGGCTCACACGGCGAGTGGCTGACCGGCTTCCTGCGGGGACTCGAACCCCAGGTGACGGGTGTCGCCGTGGGGCCGGACGTGCCGCCCGAACTCAGGCCACGGTTGCCCGAGGCGGCCGCCGCGCACGCGGGCGCGGGCATTTCGTTGGCTTGGGGAGCAGCGGCGGACACGGGTAGCCTGATCCTGCCGTCGACGGGAACGCGGGCAGTACAGTTGCTGCCGCCGGTTCTCGTTGTGTGGGTGCCGGCGGAACTGGTGTTTGCTCGACTGGAAGACGCGTTGCTCAAGCTTGGAGCGGAATTGCCCGCGGCCGTCGGACTGCATTCCGGCCCCAGCAAATCGGCGGATATCGGCCGCACGGTGGTGACCGGGGTGCATGGGCCGGGGCGGTGCATCGCGGTGCTCAGCTGAACGCCGCTTCCTCGACCCGCCGCCACGGCATCAGCCGCCCGGCGCTCCGCGCCTGAAACGCGTCTCCGCCGTAGACCACGACGACATCGGGGGTGGGCGAATCGTCCCTGTTCTTCGGTTTGAAATGTCCCTGCACTCGCAGGGCTCGGCGAAACAACGTGGATGACGGGGTCTGGGCCGCCTTGGCCTCCACGAGGGTCAGGCCTCCCGGCCGCTCGATCACCAGATCGACCTCGGCGCCGCTGCGGTCGCGGTAGAACGACAGGCCCCGGGTCTCGCCGCGGTTCGCACGGTGCTTCACGATCTCCGAGACCACCCAACTCTTGAAGATGGCCCCGCGCAACGGGTGCGAACGCAACTGCTCCGGTTCGCGGATGCCCAGCAGCCAGCAGACCAAGCCGGAGTCATGGAAATGGAGCTTCGGCATCTTGACGAGCCGCTTCCGCAGGTTTCCATGGAATGCCGGAAGCCTGAATGTGATGAAGCTCGTCTCCAGGACGCTCAGCCACGCCCGGGCCGTGGGCTGAGAGATGCCGCAGTCGTCGGCCAGCGACGAGTAGTTCACCAGCTGCCCCGTCCGGCCCGCGCAGAGTTCGAGGAAT
>CAZTOF010000459.1:0-3483 GCA_964615515.1 uncultured Gemmatimonadaceae bacterium | reverse complement strand
GCCGACGGCCTCATCGTCGTGAGCGACTTCACCACGGGCGTGCACTTCATGAAGCTCGACGGCTTCGACGGCTGGAACGGCGCCGACTGGGGCATGCCCAGCGTGTCCAGCGTACAGGACTGGGACAATGCGCCCCGGCGGGTGATTCCGTAGGAGGGAACCCGGGAACTTGTATACAACGCACGGGTATTCATGTGCTGTCGCCATGAGGATCCCGGGTCGTACGAGTTCCAGGGACGAGCATTGAGACCACGTTTGCGGCTTCCGTGCAGGCTCCTGGCGGTGCTGTTGGGCATGGCGGCGGGGAATACCACCTCTGCCGGCCCGGCCACCGCCCAGCCCGTGATCCCCCCCTGCGAGCCCGTCCTGAACCACGCCACCGCGGAAGTCTCGGATCTGGCCCGCTTCAACCTGGGTCCGGCACCGGGACGCGAGGGCTGCGGCCTGGCCGAGCTCGTCGGCGCGTGGTCGCCCTTCGGCCTCGGCGTGATGCGCTCCGGCCACCTCGACCAGGAACTGCGCCTTGTCCTCGATATGCCCCCGGCCGAGGGCGACGCGCGCTACGTGGCCTGGGTCGCCACGCCCGCCCTGGACCGGATCGAGGCGCTCGGCACCGTGACCCCCGGCGTGCCGTTCGCGGCCCCCGTCCACTGGAACAAGATCATGATCGTGGTCAGCCGCGAGGAGGGCGTTCCGGCCGCCGACGCGCCGCGATGGAGCGGGCCGATCGTCCTGATTGGGCGGTCGCGCAGCGCGCTGCTCGAGAACCTGATGGGCCACTCGATCTTCCGACGGGCGGAGATGTAGCGGGGAGTCAGGATGCCGACGCTCCGACGGTCACGAGTTGCCGCGGCCGCCCTGGTTGTGGCCGTCACGTCGGCCTGTGCCGAAGAGCCCACGCCGGTCGAACCGCCGCCTGAGGAATCCGGCCTCTGCACGCGGACCCCTCAGGTGCAGGACGAGATCCTGAAGCGGGCGGGGGTTCCGCGCTGTGCGCTGGTCGGTTCCCGGGATCTGGCGGCCATAACTTGGCTGGACCTGGACGGGGCCGGGATCACGTCGCTCCAGGAGGGTGACTTCGACGGCCTGACCGGAATGCTCCGGCTGGATCTAAGCAGAAACAGCCTCACCACACTCCCGGCGGGTGTGTTCGGCGGGCTGACGAGCCTCAGGGACTTGCTTCTGAGTTCCAACTCGCTCGAGACCTTGCCGGAAGGAGTATTCGCCGGGTTGCAGAGCCTGGAATGGCTGACGCTTCACGAAAACGAACTGACAGCACTGCCGCCGCGCGTTTTCGATGGGTTGTCACGCCTTCAGCGACTGAGCCTCGTCAACAACCAGATCTCGTCGCTACCCGAAACGGTGTTCCAGGGATTGTCGAACCTGGAGGATCTGCATATGGGAAGCATCGGCATCACCTCCGTTCCCGAGGGCCTTTTCAGGGGATTGGCGCGGCTCGAATGGCTGCAGCTGGTGGGAAACAACCTGAGGTCTCTCCCTCCAGACGTGTTCCCGCAGCTTGCAAGTCTGGAAAGGCTCGATCTGCGGTACAATCTCCTGGATGCGCTGCCCGAGCACCTCTTTGCCGATCTGGCCGGCTTGAAGAATCTGCGCCTGGACTACAACATCCTCCGTTCCTTGCCGGAACAACTGTTATCGGGACTCCTGGAACTGGATTCGCTCAGCCTGAGCCACAACCGCCTGGAGACTCTGCCACAGAACGTGTTCGCACGGCCGAACGCCCTGTCATGGATGGACCTGGGCTTCAACCAACTGACCGAGCTGCCCGAAGAGGTGTTCGGCGGCCTGACGCTACTCCAGGTGCTGAAGCTGGAGAGCAACCGCCTCGACAAGCTCTCCTCTGATTTGTTTGGCGACCTGTCGAATCTCGAAGTCCTGTCCCTGGCCGACAATGATCTCGACGAGCTTCCCGCGGGGATCTTTGCCGGGCTGGAGAGCCTGAAACGGCTCACGCTGCATGGCAGCCCCGGTGCTCCGTTCACACTCAGTCTGCGGGTCCAGCGCACCGACGACGACAACCTGCTTTCGCCGGGGCCCGCCACGGTAGCCTTGAGGCTCGACGAAGGTGCGCCCTTCGACATGACGGTCAACGTCTCGGCCCAGGGAGGCGAACTCTCCGCCGAGCAGGTGACCCTGGCGGCAGGACGCACGAGCAGCCACGACTTCGAGGTAACGTCCGGCACGGGCGCCGCCACTCATGTCAGCGCGGGTCCGCCACCGCAGGCATCGGGAGATTTTACCGGCATCGAGATCGCCGTGGGTGACCCGATCGTGCTTTTCTCGGAGTCGTCAAACCGTTCTCCCGTCGCAGCGAAGGCGATCCCGCCGTACAGGCTTCGGGCAGGTGGACGGGCCGGCGAGGTCGCCCTGTCCTACCCCTATTTCAAGGATCCGGATGGTGATCCGCTCACCTACGAAGTGGTGTCCGACGATCCCGGAATCGCCGAGGCCGGTCTCTCAGGTGACGTCGCTACAATTGCGGGAACAGGGGAAGGGACAGCGCTTGTCACAATCAGGGCGACGGACCCGGAGGGGCTGCGCGCCGAACAATCCGTGCAGATGAACGTCATCGCGCCGGGCGACCCGGAGGGATTCGACATCGAACTGGCCGTCGTAGGTGATGTCTCGCCATTCGTGGTGCAAAGGTTGCAACAGGCTGTCGAGCGCTGGCGCCGGATCGTGGCGCAGACGGATTTCCCGAACACCGCTGTGCTCCCCGGCGACGAACTGGAGTGCTTCGGGGTCAGGCCCGGTTTTCGCGTGGCGGAAATCGAGGATCTGCTCGTGCTGGCCACAGTCACTACGGACGTCAACCCGCGATTCCTGGCTCAGGGAGGGGCCTGCCGGACACGGGAAGGCTCACATTGGCCTTTGCTGGCTGTAGTGAAGTTCAACGAAGAACTGCTCTTTCGAACGGTGGCCGAAGGCTATCTGCCGGCGGTCGGGGTGCACCAGATCGGGCATGCACTGGGCATCGGCACGATCTGGGACGACCTGGGGCTGCTCCGGAACTCCGCCCGCCTGAACTGGGGTGCGGATACGCACTTCGCGGGCCCGCTTGCGATCGCGGCATTCGACGCGGCCGGGGGAACAGCCTACACAAGCGGAGGGAAGGTCCCGGTGGAGAACAGGAGTGTCCAGGACTCGAACGACTTGCATTGGCGGACCTCGGTGATGGGGAATGAAGTCATGACGTCCTCCGCTGGTCTGGCGGCGGGTTCCAGCCCCCTGAGTGCGATCACCATCCAGGCACTGGCGGATTTCGGCTACACGGTCGATGTCACCCAGGCGGACCCCTACACGGTGCCGCTCCAGGCGGCGGCCCTTCCCGAGCCGGCTGGAGACGGGATCGGGCTGGAGAACGACGTGCTTCGCGGCCCGATCCGGGTGATGAACGAGCGGGGGGAGGTCGTTCGCGTGCTGCGGAACTGACGGGCGCCCCTACGCCTCGCCCCGAAACGC
>CAZTOF010000458.1:0-1541 GCA_964615515.1 uncultured Gemmatimonadaceae bacterium | reverse complement strand
GCCGGGGGGCGGGCCTACCTGGTGGACGCCGGCGCGGGAGTGGTGCGCCGGGCCGCCGCCGCCGCGCGCGACCACGGGATCGCCGCGCTGTCGCCGGAGGGTCTCGACCGCCTCTTCGTCACGCATCTGCACTCCGATCACACCGTCGGGCTCCCCGACGTGATCCTCTCGCCGTGGGTGCTCGACCGCACCGAACCGATCCGCATCTTCGGCCCTCCCGGCACCGGCGACATGCTCACCCACATCGAGGCGGCGTGGCGCGAGGACATCCACATGCGCCTTTTCGGGCTGGAACCGCGCGACGCCAACGCCGACGCCTACCGCGCAATCCTGACCGAAACCACCGGCGGCCCGGTCTACGAGGACGAGAACGTGCGCGTCACGGCCATTCCCGTGCTGCACGGATCGTGGCCGCACGCGCTCGGCTACCGTTTCGAGGCCGCGGACCGCACGATCGTGATCTCGGGAGACGCGCGCCCGAGCGAATCGCTGGTGGAGGCGTGCGACGGCTGTGACGTGCTCGTCCACGAAGTGTATTCGGCGGAGGCGTTCCGGCGCCGGCCGCCCGAGTGGCAGGCCTACCACGCCCGCGCCCACACCTCGACGGCGGAGCTGGCCGACATCGCCACCCGGGCCCGGCCGGGGCTGCTCGTGCTGTACCACCAGCTCTACTGGGGCGCGACCGACGAGGACCTCGTCCGCGAGGTGCTGGAGGCGGGGTACGGGGGACGAGTGGTGTCGGCGGCCGATCTGGACGTGTATTGAGGCGGGACCATCCCATTGCCCACCCCGCCCCCGGTCGCTAGAATCCGCGCGCCGGATTCGCGAACTTAGGGGAGGGTTTCGCAAACCAGCCCGCCGAGCGAGGACAATGACGCGGTTCCTCAAGGGACACTTCCACAACTCATTCCGCGCCGCCTTCCTGACCGCCCTCCTGGCGGTCCTGACCGGCGCGTGCAGGGGCTCCGAACCGGGCCTTGCGCGGGGGGAGCTCCTCTTCGACACCTGCTCGCCGTGCCACGGCGAAGACGGCGCCGGCAAGGAGGAACTGGGGGCGCCGGCGATCGCCGGGAGTTCCGAATGGTACCTGACGGAGCAGCTCCTCAAGTTCCGGGACGGCACGCGGGGGTATCACCACACCGACACCGAGGGACTCCGCATGCGCCCCATGTCGCGCGCGCTCGTGGAGGACAAGGGCGACATCGAGTCGATCGTGCAGTACGTGGTGAGCCTGCCGATCCCCGACCCGCCGCCGACCGCGGAGGGGGGGGATGCCGAGGCCGGAGAGGCCGACTACCTGGAGCTCTGCGTGAACTGCCACGGCAGGGACGGCAGGGGCATGGAGATCCAGAAGGCACCCTCGCTGCTGCACCTCAACGACTGGTACATGACGTCCTCGATGCGGAAGTACCGCGACGGCGTGCGCGGGGCCGGAGGGGACGGTTTCGGGGCCCTCATGCGAGCGTCGATGACCGGATGGACCGATGAGCGCATCGACGACGTCACCGCCTACATCATGACCATGCAGCGCCTGCCCAGGA
>CAZTOF010000457.1:0-8272 GCA_964615515.1 uncultured Gemmatimonadaceae bacterium | reverse complement strand
CCGCCATCCGCGCCGCCTCGGTGCCCACGACACCCCCGCCCAGCACGACGACCTTTGCCGGGAGCACGCCCGGAACACCCCCCAGCAGAATACCCGATCCACCGGAGGGCCGCCCCAGGTACTTGGCCCCCTCCTGAATCGCCATCCGTCCGGCGACCTCGCTCATCGGGGTGAGAAGCGGAAGTTCCCCGCGCTCCGGACCCACGGTTTCGTAGGCGATGGCGACGCACCCGCTCTCCATCACGGCGCGGGTGAGCGACCGGGACGCCGCGAAGTGGAAGTAGGTGAAGATGACCTGGTCTTCTCGCATCAGCGGCCACTCGGACGCCACCGGCTCCTTCACCTTCATGACCATGTCGGCCCGCGCCCACACCTCTTCCGCATCCGCGACGATCTCCGCCCCGGCCCGCTCGAAGAAGTCGTCGGTGAAGCCGCTGTCCTCCCCGGCTCCGGCCTGAACCAGCACCTCCTGTCCCGCCCGGGTCAGCGCCTCCGCGCCGGCGGGCGTGAGCGCGATCCGGTATTCGTTCTGCTTGACCTCCGCTGGAATGCCCAGGCGCATCTTCCGCTATGTCCCCTTCGGTTGCTCGGGGCCGAGGCACAGCGCGTACTGGCGCTCGGGGTCGAGCACCTCGCCGGCCACACGGACAATATCGCACGCCGACACCCCGTCGATCAGCCCCTGCACCTCGTCCAGGCCGACGAAGGGCTCGTCGTGGAGTGCAAAGCCCGCCAGCCGGTGGAGGCGCGCGCCGGGGGACTCGAGCGACAGCATGATCTGGCCCTTGACCTGTTCCCGGGTGCGCGCGAGTTCGCCCGCGGGAAGGCCCTCGGCGGACACGGTCCTGCAGATCCCGCGGACGGCATCCAGGGCGGCCTGGGCCCAGGCGGGACGGGTTCCCACGTAGACGCCCAGGACGCCCGCGCGCGCGTAGAAGGACTGGAAGGAGTACACGGAGTACGCGAGCGCGAGCTCTTCGCGGATGCGCTGGAAGAGACGGGAACTCATCCCGCCGCCCAGCGCCGCGGACAACAGGACCAGCGCGTAGCGGTCCGGGTGCGAGTGCCCCGGCGTGGTTCGACCCAGCACGATGTGAACCTGAGCCAGGTCGCGTTCGACCCGGTCCGTCCCCGGGCCGGCTTCCCGCGGATAGGCCACGCACTTCGTCCCGGTGCCCGGCCCGATTCCTCCGAACCACTCCCCGGCGAGGTCGACGAAGGCGTCGTGGTCCACGCGTCCGGCCGCGGCCACGACCATGTTGGCCCCCACGTAACGGTCGCGGTGAAGGGCGGAGAGGTCCTCGCGCGAGATGGCGGAGACGCTGTCCCGAGTGCCCAGGATCGAGTTTCCGTACGGGTGGCCACCCCACAACCGGTCCCCGTGCAGCTCGAAGACCAGGTCGTCGGGGGTGTCCTCCACCGTGGCGATCTCCTCGCTCACCACCTCCCTCTCGCGGTCCAGGTCCTCCTGCGCCAGCAGGGGATTCCGAACAAGGTCCGAGAGCACCTCCACCGCGTGTGGAAGGTGGTCGGCCAGGACACGCGCCTCGTAGCCGGTATGCTCGCGCGAGGTGTAGGCGTTGAGGGATCCGCCGTGGCCCTCCAGCGCGAGTGCGATCTCCCTGCGGGACCGGTTTTCGGTACCGCGAAAGACCATGTGCTCGAGGAGGTGGCTGGCCCCCGTCATCTCCGGGGGCTCCAGCGCCGAACCCTGCCGGACCCACACGCCGGTGGCGGCGGAGCGCACTCCCCGCATCGTTTCGGTCAGCACGCGGACCCCGTTGTCGAGGCGGGTCGCACGGTATTCCTCGCCGCCGGCGGCGTGATGCGCCTTGGCAGTCGCCGCCCCTACCTCCAACGGGCTGCCTGGCAGTCCGTGGATAATGCCGCCCCTTGGGGTTTGGCCCACGGGCTGTTAGGAACCCGCCCCGGCCTTCTTCGTCGCGGCGCCGTCCTCCTCCGCGGCGGCGGCCTTCTTGGAGAGGCGCATCCGGCCCTTCTCGTCGATCGACAGGAGCTTCACCCGGACAATGTCCCCCCGGTTGACCACGTCCTCGGTCTTCCCGACCCTGTAGTTGGCCAGCTCGGAGATGTGGCAGAGTCCCTCCACCCCGGGCATGATCTCCACGAAGGCGCCGAAGGTGGTGGTGTTCTTCACGGGGCCCTCGTAGATGCGGCCGACCTCCGGCTCCTGGACGATCGCCTCGATCATCTCGCGCGCCCGCGCGGCCGCCTCGCCCGACACGGCGGCGATCTTCACGACCCCGTCGTCGTCGACCTCGATGGTGGCGCCGGACTCATCCTGTATCGCACGGATTGTCTTGCCCTTGGGCCCGATGATGTCACCTATCTTCTCAGGGTTGATGCGGACCGACGTGATACGCGGGGCGTGCGGCGAAAGGTCGTCGCGCGCCGAGGCGATCACGGCGTGCATGCAGTCGAGGATGTGCATGCGCCCCCTGCGGGCCTGCTCCAGCGCTTCCTCGAGGAGCTCGAAGGTCAGCCCCTCGATCTTGATGTCCATCTGGATCGACGTCACGCCCCTGCGGGTGCCGGCCACCTTGAAGTCCATGTCGCCGAGCGCGTCCTCCATGCCCAGGATGTCGGTCAGGATGGCCGAGCGGTCGCCCTCGCTGACGAGCCCCATGGCCACCCCCGCGCACGCCGCCTTCACCGGCACTCCCGCGTCCATCAGCGACAGCGAGGCCGAGCAGACCGACGCCATGGACGAGGATCCGTTCGACTCCAGGATGTCGGAGACGATCCGGATCGTGTAGGGGAAGTCGTCGTATTCGGGAAGGAGGGGCTGGATGGCCCGCTCGGCCAGCGCGCCGTGCCCCTTCTCGCGCCGCGAGGTCGAGCGGATGGGCCTGGCCTCGCCCACCGAGAAGGGCGGGAAGTTGTAGTGCAGCATGAACGACTTGGTGATCTGTTCCGGGGTGTCGATCGAGTCGATGCGCGGCTCGTCCCGGGACGTCCCCAGCGTGACCACGCCGAGCGACTGCGTCTCGCCCCGGGTGAAGAGGGCGGAGCCGTGGGTCCTCGGCAGGACGCCGGTTTCGCAGTCGATCGCGCGCACGTCCTCGAAGCCCCGGCCGTCGGCCCGGAGTCCCTCGTCCAGGATCCGCGCCCTCACGCTCTTCTTCTCGAGCGACCGGACCACCTCCCTGACGCCACTTTCGTCGACCGCGCCCTCGGGGTCTTCGGCGGCCAACTGCCCGGCCACCTCGGCCGCGATCTCGGCGAGCGCCGCCATGCGGTCCTGCTTGCCCGCGATCTGCACGGCCTCGGCAACCTTGTCGGCCGCCGCGTCCTCCACCCGGGTCCGCAGTTCGGGGTCGACCTGCTTCGGCTCCCACGCCATCTCCGGCTTGCGGCGCGGCGCAATCAGCTCTTCCTGGATCCCGATCAGCTCCCGGATCGCCTCGTGGGCCACCTTCAGCCCTTCGAGGATCTCGTTCTCGGGCACCTGGATCGCCCCACCCTCCACCATCACGATGGCGTTGGCGGAACCGGCCACGACGATGTCCACGTCGGCGTATTCCAGCTGCGTGAAGGTCGGGTTCACCACCCAGTTCCCCTGGATGCGCCCGATCCGCACCGACGCGAGGGTCGTGCGGAACGGGATGACCGAGGTGTTCAGCGCCACCGAGGCACCGATGAGCGCGAGCACGTCGGCGTCGTTCTCCTGGTCGGCGCTCAGCACCTGGGCGTGGATCTGGGTCTCGTTGAAGAAACCGTCGGGGAAGAGCGGGCGCAGCGTCCGGTCGGTGAGCCGCGCGGAAAGGACTTCCTTCTCGTGGGGGGCCCCTTCGCGCTTGAAGAAGCCGCCGGGGATCTTGCCGGCCGCGTAGGTCTTCTCGCGGTACTCGACGGTGAGGGGGAAGAAGGGGAGGTGGGTCGGCCTGTCCTGCACCGTCGCCGTCACGAGGACGACGGTTTCGCCGAACTGTACGAGACATGCGCCGTGCGCGAGGCGGGCCATGCGGCCGACCTCCAGCACGAGTTTCCTGCCAGCGAACTGGCGTTCGATTCTTTCAATCATCTTCTTTTTCCAGGGATGCCGCCGGTTCGGGCGGCGAGGGGGCGGAAGGCGAGGGTCGCCTGGTCGCCAAGGGGATTTCCTGCCGGTGGCTGTGGGAGATGTCCGGGCACACGCGGATCAATGGCGCAGCCCGAGATCCTTGATCAGGGAGCGGTACCCCTCCACGTCGGTCCGCTTCAGGTACTCGAGCAGCCGGCGGCGGCGTCCCACCATCTTGAGGAGGCCGCGGCGGCTGTGATGGTCGTGCTTGTGAGCGTCGAAGTGGTCGCGCAGGTGGTTGATCCGCGCCGTGAGCAGCGCCACCTGCACCTGCGTGCTGCCGGCCCCGTTCTCGTGGGGCTGGTACTTCCTGATGATCTTCTGTTTGTCGATTCCCATGCCGTTTCCGTGTCTTCGTTGGCTCCGCGGAAGGCTCCGGTGTCTCCAGGCTGCGAGTCCATGAGCGACCCGCGTCCGGTCCGCCCCGGGGGGCGACCGTGAGTCCCGCGAGAGCGCTGCCGTCGCGCCGCGTGGAGGGGCGCTTGGCGGACAGCCCATTAATGTAGCCGGTGGCGGTTCGGGAAGGAAGGACCGGACTCCGGCGAAACACATGTCGAGCTTCTGCGCGAGGAGGTAGCCGAGCCGGTTCACGAACCGGCCGACGGGCAGACCCCTGCCGACGCCGACCGAGGTGGTGGTGACCTCGCCGACAAGCGCCGAAGTGGGGTGGCCGAAGAGGGGCGGGTGCACCCGTGACAGATTATAGAGGTTATCTGTCACGCTGCCCCCACATCACCCTGCCGGTCAGGTCTCGATGTCCCTCGACGAGAGGCTCGGAGCCCTATCGAGCCCGGACCCGAACGAGGAACTCCTGACCGTGGCCACGGTCATGGTCTACGCCCACCACGGTCACCCGCACGGATTCCGTCACCTCCAAGGCGACGATCTCGACAGTCGTGAGATCGGCCATCGAAACGGCAACCGCCGCCAAATCGGACGATGTGACCTCGAAGATGGCGTAGTCAGGGTGGCTGTATTCTGCCACGCACTCCGGCGGGAGGCTGAAGTGGCCCTCGAGGGACTGCTCCATCGTTTCCCCGACCCGCATCTCGACATCCGGGATCTCGCGCACAGGGAACCCAACCCGGTCGATGCAGGGGGCGTCCGGCACGCACCCCGGGCAATACTCGACGGTCGCCAAGATAAGGGCAACTCCCATGATTGCTTTCATTTCCAGCTCCCTTTCAATGGGATTTCAGGTTCTTTAGCCAAACTGTTCGAATGTCGAGGATGTCCCAGTCCTCGGGCTCGTACTCATTGGCCCCGTGCTTGACGGCCACCGGAGTGCGGATGTACGGGAACACGTCTCGCTGTCGTCGTCGGTCAGGTCCATGAAGAGCGCGGCGACGTGCCCCTCGATCTTCGGCTTCTGGCCTTGGGCGGCCTCTCGCCGACATCCCCGCGCCACGGGATTCGTGGGGTCTCCGAAGTGCTCGAAGCAGTCATCGTAGAACCCATCCGACCCGATGTTTCCGGCGTAGTTGGCGAAGCCCTCCAGCAGCGCGCACCTGACGGTGGTGACCTTGCTGAAGTGGTGCGAGAAGCAGGTCCACTCCCAGAAATCCCCCGGTTTGTCGCCGGTCCACCACAGGCCGCCCAGCGCCTTGTGGTGCAGCGCGTGCCCGTACTCGTGGGCGGCCACGTAGAGGGACAGGCCTTTCCGGGCGAAGCTCGCCCTGAGCGTGATCTTGTCCGCAAGGGGGTTGTACCGCGAGCGGTAGTCCTCGCCAAAGTTCACGCTCCAGTCGACCGGGTTCTCCCGGTAGTGCCAAGAGTGCTCGGAAACCCTTTCGCCCCCGACGTTCAGATGGCGCCAGGGGACGTACCAATGGGGGGATGCCAATCCCCTCCAAGGTACGCACCGCCCGCTCCTGCCCGCCAAGGCGTAGATGGATCAGGAGTAGTAGGTAGACGACCAGCACCACCACAATGACGCTCATACAGCCCGCCTCACCCGCGCCCGATCCAGCAGTGCCGGCAACGCCCGGTACTCATCCTGCTTGTCACGAAGACCGGATCGACATAGTGCTAGCTCAGCTCGTCTTCGGTCGCTGAAATCCCGTCTTCAAGATGTGAAATCGGACCTCGAAGACCATCGTTTTCGCATTCAAGCTTTGAGACGCAACGTTGAAGCGCAGCATTGTGCTCTCGAAGCACACGGTAGGCTTCATGGCTGGATATAGGGTCGGTCACAGCACCACCCCTCTTCCACGGCAGCTAATCGGGTTCGCGGCTACGTAGGCCCGCAGAAAGACGCTCACCCCCCGCTTTACCTGGTACATCACCCAGTGGGGATTGTCAGTACCCGAGAAGCTGGACTCCCACCGCCACGTTACCGCCCGCTGGCGATCCCCGGAAGCCTCGTCCGTGAACACCTTCGCGAAGCTCACCGAAACCGTACCCGTAGAGCCTGGCAGAGCCGACACCCCTACGTAGAGCGCGGGATACTTCCACAGCTCGGCATCATTCGGAACCAGTAGGCCAACAGAGTCCAGTCTAGCGCTCATCCACCCTTTGACCCCAAATAGGGACAAGGACGGGTCGCCGACCTCCCGGCTCTTACCGAAGTACAACGGGTCCCCCCGAGCGTCCCGGTACATCGGCAGGCAGCCGGTATACAGCCGGAAACCATCACCCGCCCACGGCCACTGGACCACGCCTGCCTCCGGGTCGGAGCCAGCATACTGCCCTTGTCCCGCCACCCCTACCGGCACAGCCCCCAAAACCACCAAAGCAATCCAGCGAGCCACACCGTACCACCTTTCTCCGACGTGAGCGACCACAGACTACGCCCGGAAGGTAACACACCGTAGCCATCGCCGAGCGCGCGGAACTTCCCCCATCGGGTCTCCGTCCACCTCCTCGACCACGGCGATTGCCGCCCTCGTGGTGCTGGCGCGCCTGTCGCAGGTCAACCTGGCGAAGCTCCGTCCCAAGACGCTGCGGAACTGAGGCTCTCCTGGCGCATACCGGCGCCTTCGTGCCACCAATGCCGGCCACCCACCGAAGCCGAGTTGGGCAGTGTGCTCCCCCACATGCGCCCCTCGTGGAAACACTCACCAAGGGCGGACATTTCTATTGCGCTCTACCCCCGGACATTTCTATTCCGGTTTGACACCGGCGAAACACCGGCCAACGCCGACTGCCGGGTGCCGGGCACCCTTGCCGGGAAGTTGGAGGGGCGCAGCGTGTGCTCATCCTGCAGGAGGGGATTCCGTCCGCGGGCTTCCACCCGCCAGAACCTCACGCACCCGTCCCACATCCACCCACATCTGCTCCGCCAGCTCGGCCGCCGAGTTGAACTCGGCCACCGGACGCAGTCGCTCGACCAGCTCCAGCCGGACCTCGTGCCCGTACAGTTCGCCGTCGAAGTCGAGCAGGAAGACCTCGACCGCCGCGCCCGCTCCCGGAAACGTCGGCCTCGGACCGATGTGCAGCGCGCCCATGAACCTCCCCTGCGAAACCGTCGCGCGGCAGGCGTAGATCCCCTCGGCCGGGACGAGCTTGTCGTCGTGGACACTCAGGTTGGCCGTGGGGAATCCCAGCTCCCGCCCTCGTCCGTCTCCGCGAACGACGGTTCCGGACAGCGGATAGGGCCGGCCCAGGCCCCGGTTCGCGTCCGCGAGCCGACCCTCGCCGAGCGCCCGGCGGATCCAGGACGAGGAGACGGCGCTGTCGCCCGCGTGCACGGCCTCGATCACGTCCACCCCGAAGCCCAGTTCAGCGCCCATTGTGCGAAGCGTGTCCGCATCGCCCGACCGCCCGCGTCCGAAGCCGTGGTCGTGGCCGACGACCAGCTCGCCCATTCCCAGCCCGCCGACGAGGATCTCGGTCACGAAGCGTCGCGGCGAGTACTCCCGCAGCGCCGGCGTGAAGGCGAGGAACACGGCGTAGTCGAGGCGGCTGTCCGCCAGGACCGCCTTCTTCTCCTCGGGCGTGGTGAGCAGTTTCGGGGCCGCCTCGGGGCGCACGATCCGGAGCGGATGCGGTTCGAAGGTCACCAGCACACTCCTTCCCCCGCACGCCGCCGCCCGGGCCGAGATCTCCTCCAGAACCCGCCAGTGCCCGCGGTGCACGCCGTCGAAGGTGCCCACCGTGACGATCACGGGGCGGTCGCCGCGCGGGAGGCCGGACACCCCGTCCCGGAAGAGAGTCACGACCCGGCCCTCCCGCGCGACGGCCGTCCCG
>CAZTOF010000456.1:0-5527 GCA_964615515.1 uncultured Gemmatimonadaceae bacterium | reverse complement strand
GTCTGAGGGGGGGTGGGCGTTCCCCCGGACGGTTCCGTCTGGCTAGATTGGGCCTGGAGACCTTACCTGACGCCCAGGAGTGTGCGCCGTGATCACCCGGCTTCGGCTGACCAATTTCAAGGCTTGGCGGGAGCTTCAGGTGCGGTTTGCCACGGTTACGGGTGTTTTTGGAGCCAACAGTGGCGGCAAGAGCAGCCTGATTCAATTCCTGCTGCTGCTGAAACAGACTCGGGATGCGACTGACCGCCGCATCGTTCTCGATTTCGGAGGCCCCGAGAGCCTGGCGAATCTCGGCAGCTTGCCCGAGGTGGTGCACGGCCGCGATGCGACTCGGCAGATCAGCTGGGAGCTCGCATGGACGCTGCCGAAAGAACGCCAGATCGCTGCTCAGTCGGGTGATGGACAGCCAGTCACTTTCTCGGGGCAGGAGATGGAAACTCACTGCGCTGTCGGCCTTTCGGTCCCTGGTCGCTCATCCACACCCATTGCGCGCAGTCTGACCTACAGATTTGACGACTACCTGTTCACTCTGGAGCAGTCTGAGAACGAACCGAAACGAGGGTACGAACTGGATATCTCACACGAGAACCAGGAATTCACCCTCAAGCGCCAGCAGGGTCGCCCGTTCGATCGAATCCCAGCTCCGGTCAAGACGTACTCCTTCCCCCCACAGGTCAAATGGGCATTTCAGAACACGGATTTCCTCAGTGATTTCGAGTTCGAATACGAGGGCTTGATGGACAGGATCTTCTATCTGGGCCCGCTCCGGAAATACCCTCACCGACAGTACTACTGGAGTGGTGCAAGCCCCGGGGATGTCGGATCAAGGGGTGAACGCGCGATAGACGCCATTCTGGCTGCCACTGCTCAAGGGGAAAAGCGTCAGCTCAAATACCGTGCCCACCACCGCCCATTTCAGGAGATCATCGCGCACTGGCTCCGAGAGCTTGGGTTGATTGATCAGTTTGCGATGGTGGAGATCGGTAAGGGATCGAACCTGTACCAGACTCGCGTAACGACGAACTCTTCAAGGGCCTCAACCACATTGACGGACGTGGGATTCGGTGTCTCCCAGGTACTACCGGTGCTGGTTCTCCTGTACTACGTTCCAGAAAACTCGATCGTCCTGCTGGAACAGCCCGAAATCCACCTGCACCCCGCCGTGCAGAGTCGTCTGGCCGACTTCTTTCTCTGCGTCGCCAAGCAGAGACGGCTCCAGATCGTGGTCGAATCGCACAGCCAGCACCTGCTGCAGCGTCTTCAGCGAAGAGTGGCGGAACAACAGGTTCATGTTCCGGGAACGGGCTCCTCATCCCCCTTCCAGATCTCTTCGGACGACGTGCGCCTCTACTTCTCGGCCGTGTCAGGCGGAGTCGGCAAGCTGCAGGACCTGGGCTTGAACATCTGGGGCGAGATCGAGAACTGGCCCGACGGGTTTTTCGGGGACGAGATGGAAGAGATCGCCGCAATCAGCTCCGCCACCCTCCGACGCAAGCTGGCAGGTTCGTCCGGGTGACGGATCGGTCGGTCGTAGACACCAACGTCCTCGTCGCCGCCAATGGGCGAGCCCCTCATGTGGAGGTCGCCTGCCAGCTCCAATGCGTCGGTGAGCTGGCGAGGATCACCCGCGAAGAGGTCGTGTGTATCGACGACAAGGGGCTCATTCTGCGCGAGTATCAGAGACGGACCGAAAAAGAGGGACAGGCGAGGCCCGGCACGGCCTTCTTCAAGCACGTCTGGCAGAAGATGGGGGACAGGAACAGGGTCCGCCTGATACCGGTTGATCCCATCGACCCGGAAGGCAGGGACTTCAGCCACCCGGTCCTTCCGCGGAACAACCTCAAGAAGGACGCGAAGTTCCTGGCCGTCGCCGTCAACGCCAGCGCCACGATCGTGAACGCGACTGATTCGGACTGGGCCGAGCATCGTGAACTGACCGAACAGCTGGGAGTCGATGTGAGGCAGCTGTGCCCTCAACACGCGATCCGCCCAGGGAAGTCAGGCGGGGACGGTGCTTCCCAATAGGCTGAAGTACCCTCGCACTCCCTACTGGCCGTACTCCCCGACCATCGGCCGTCCCGACACGGTCCACCCCCACCCCAAGCGGTTTGTCGACCGCCCGGTCGTAGTGACCGAGAAGCTCGATGGTAGCAATGTCCTGATCCACCGGGGCCGGGTCTACGGACGCTCCGTCGCCGACGAGGCAGCCAACAAGTGGATGGCGATGGTCAAGAAGCACCATGCCTGGAAGGTGACCGAGCCGGGCATCCACCTCTACGGAGAGGACATCTACGGCGTACACAGCATCGAGTACGGTGCCGTCAGGGAGGATGAGACGTTCCATGCCTTCGCCCTGCGGGATGGGGAAGGAGACTTTTCGTCCATGGCGGCCCTGGAACGGTTCGCGGCTGAACGGAGCATCCTCGTCGTCCCGGTCATCTTCCGGGGTGCGTTCGCTTCCCTCGCCGAAATGCGGGAGTTCATTCAGAGTGAGCATGCGAAGCCATCGGCGCTCGGCGGAGAGCGTGAGGGCGTTGTGGTGCGGGTTGCCGACGGGTTCGCCTCAGCCGAGTTCGCCCGTAGCGTCTGCAAGAGCGTGCGCCAGGACCATGTGCAGACGGACCGGCACTGGTCGCGAAACTGGCGGCCCTGCTTGCTAAGCCGCGACTGAAACCATTTCAGCCTCTCACCCCCTCACTTCTCACCCCTGCCCCCTCTCCGTCCCCTCGTTCAGGATCCCGAGGTACTCGTCGTAGACGAACAGCCGGCCACGCCGCTTTCCCGTGATCTCCCGCGCGATCCCGCGGTCGACCGAGGAAGGGGTGGATCGTCTCGAATTGCACGTGGGCCAACGCGATCCGAACCAGCGTTGGCAAGCCGTCGTCCCTGGCGTGGAGAAACCGTTCCAGATCTCCCATCCACGCCTGCACCGCCGTATGTGGCGGGGGGACGAGCGCGGCGTTGCCCGGCCTGGTTCCGCCGATCCAGTTCTGCGACCGGCGGAAATGACCCGGATCCTTGCTGCTACCCCGCCCGCGCGACAGCAGTACGCCATGGATTTCCCGAATGAGCCGGTTCGACAGCGGGAAACCCTGTGCGAGTCGGCGGCGCCCGTGTTCCAGCGCCTTCGATCTGGGAGGAGAGCACCGCCTCCTTCCGGATGTAGACGTATATGAAGAGCGTGTGGTCCGGCAGCAGGGTCGACATTCCGTCCAGGCGGCCCAGGCTGATGGCCGCCGCCTCCAGCGTCGAACGGAGCGGCCCGTCCAGCGCGAGCGGGGGCCTTGGGGGCAGCGCCAGCGGCACGAAGGCGCGTACCCGTTCACCGCCGGTCACGGTGACTTCGAACATACTCTGGTGGGGCTTCTGAAGTTCATCCCTTGCGCAGTCACCGAAGGGCCGCCCTCTGGGGCTTCTCGCCGGAATCTATTGTGCTCTGGTTCGGACCGCCGGGACACCGCTCCCACCACGACCCCGTGGTCTCGCACCCCCCCTCACTTCTCGATCCGGTACCGGTGAACGTACTCCACACCGAAATCGTCCCTGAACCTGCCCAGGACGAAGTCCGCTCCGATCTGAAACACCCAGACGTTCGCAGGCAGTTCCACGACACCGAGGTGCCGACCGTCCGCCCGGAAGACGATGAACTCGTTCAGGTCGGACGCACGGCCGTCGGAGCCTGCGCCAAACGGACGGTGCCCGGCCCAGATGTACCCCTCGGCGTCCACGACGAGAGGAAAGAAGGTGGGGAGATGGGAGGGGTAGGGACCGGCGAGCAACTCGTCCAGGAATTCCTCGACGGTGCGGCCTCCGTACAGCTGCCCGGGCTCCATGATCCGCTCCCGAAGCCGCGCTTCGTAGGCCGCCTTGACTTCGTCGGTGACGGGGCGGGGTTCGCGCGCGAGCCGCACGATGCGCCGCAGGCGGCCACTCACGTCGAACGGTCCCATGCTTCCAGGCGCTGGCGCCATTCGATTGCGAACGACTGCCGCATCTCCGGAACGATTCGTCTCCCGAACCGTCCTTGGTCGTCCAGAATGGTGAAGCGGGAGGCCACAATGTCGCTCACCAGGATCGAGTCACCCCGATACGGAAAGAGGAACCGGGGGCTCTTGAACTCCCCCGGCCCGTCCCCCTCCCTGCCCCAGTCCGCGATGTGCTCCCCCTTGGCCGAGTAAACCCTTATCAGGGCGCTCCGTGCATCGAGAACCGCGATCCGGCGGTCCCGAAGCACCACGGCCCCGGCAACGTCCCCGAAGAGGTAGCGCTCGTCTCCCTCCCTGCGGCCGATGACCAGACTCGGCGTGTCGGCAACCGTCCAGCCATCGCCATCCCAGGCGGGCGTCACGCTTTCGACGATCTCGACTCCGGCGCTGTCCCGGGCATGGAACACGCCGCCTCCCCCACCCGGGGAGTCGTCCGGCAGGCAGGCCACGGCCAGGGACAACAGCCCGGCCAAGAACACCGAAGTGAAGTGGTTCCGCATCGATCTCGTCCCTGTCGTAGGGGTCCCATGATCAAGCTGCCCGCTCCCGTCGCCCTGGTGGGCCTATCCCCGCGCCCCCCCACGGCGGCGTCTCGCTCTACCTCCCAATCCGGTACAGGTGAACGTACTGCACGCCGAGATCATCCCTCACGCTTCCGAGAACGAAGTCCGCTCCGATCTGAAACACCGTCAAACTTGAGGGCAGCTCCACCACTCCGAGGTGCCGTCCGTCGCTGTCGAAGACGAAGAACCCGTTCCTGTCCGGGGCCTGCCCCTCGTCGCCCACGCCGTACGGATGCTGGCCGGCCCAGATGTTCCCCTCCGGGTCCACATGGAGCCTGAAGAAGGTGGGAAGATGGGAGGGGTAGGGACGGGAGAGCATGCGTTCGAGGACCGCCTCGGGGGAGTCGCCTTCGATGGGAGCTCCGGTTGCCAGGATCCGCTCGCTCAACCGCCGCCTGTGGGCTGACTTGACTTCATCGGTGACGGGGCGGGGCTCGCGTGCGAGCCGGATGATTCTCACAAGTCGGCCACTCGCGTCGAAGACACTGATCGAGTACGAGTCGCCTTCGGTGGCAAGGTAGCCGTCGCCAGCCGCGACCATGTTGAACCAGGGTGGAAACTGAAGCCCCGTGCGCGATTCGCCCCCCAGGATCTCGTATCTCCGCGGTCGTCCCTTGAAGTCGCCCACGTTCCGGGCCGCGCCGCCGGAATCGGGGATGATGGCCGCCGTCACGGTTCCCCTCTTCGTCCCTGTGCCCGTTTCCGGGATCATCTCGGGGTATGAGAGGAGGAAGGCACCGTTCGCGAGCGGGCCCCACAGTCTGCAGCAGCTCTCGGCGGGGACCACGGAGCGGTCCCCCTCCTCCATCCGCTTGCGCCATTCGGTCGCAAACGAGAGCCGCATCTCCGGGACCATGTTTCGCCCGAACAGCCCCCGGTCGTCGAGGACGGTGAGGCCGCGGGCCACGAACTCGGCCACCAGGATGGAGTCGCCCCGGTACGGGAAGATCTTCTGGGGATGGACGAACTCCCCCGGCC
>CAZTOF010000455.1:0-1948 GCA_964615515.1 uncultured Gemmatimonadaceae bacterium | reverse complement strand
GCCTCGTCCCGGGTGACTTCCGGCGCGTCGTCCACCCGGGGGGTCACCTTGCACCCGTTCAGGGAAAGGACCGTCCCGGCTGCGAGGGCCAGGAATGTCAACCCGGGATTACATATTGTAAACTGTGATTTACATGTCATGATCGTACTCCACCCGGGTCAGGAACAGCCCCGACGGAGGCGCGGGCCGGGAAGTCACCAGCTCCGCGTCTCCGTTCAGCAACAGGGCCATCTCCTCCTCCTTCCGGCGGCCGAGGGCGATATCCACCATGGTTCCCACCAAATATCGCACCATCCGGTGGAGAAAGCGGTTGGCGGTGATCGCGAAGACGGCGCCCAGGTCGTCCCAGGGGCGCCAGCGGGCGCTTGACACGCGGCAGACGTACCCCCGGTGCGGCTGTCCCGACTTCGCGAAGGCGCGGAACTCGTGCTCGCCGGGAAGGAGGTGGGCGGCGCGCGCGGCGGCATCCAGGTCGAGGGGGCGGCAAAGGGGCCAGCACCAGCGGCGGTGGAAGGGGGACGCGGTGCCCGGGGCGGTGCCGATCCTGTACTCGTAGCTGCGCGCCACCGCGTCGATGCGCGGGTGGAAGCTCTCGGGGACCGCCTCGATGTCCCGCACCCAGATCGTGCCGGGAAGCAGTGCGTTCAGCGAACGCGCCAGCTCCGTAGCGGTCCAGCGCGCGGGCATGGTGACCGCGGCGACCTGGCCGGTGGCGTGTACTCCGGTGTCGGTGCGTCCGGAGCCGACCACGGTTCGGTGTTCGCCGGTCAGCCGGGACACCGCGTTCTCGATCGCTCCCTGGACGGTGGGTTTGCCGGGCTGGACCTGCCAGCCAAGGAAGGCGCCGCCGTCGTAGTGGAGGGTGAGTTTGAAGCGGGTTTCGGGGTCGCTCATGCCCCGCAAGCTACGGGGGCTTGCGGGGCGGCGCATTGGGGTGGGAGGATTTGCCGGGCCGGTTATGCGTCCGGTCGCAGGAGACCGGCGTTCAGGGCAAAGGCGACGAGTTCGGCCCGGTTCCGGAGCCCCAGCTTCCTGCGAACCCGTGCCCTCCCGTTGTCCACCGACTTCGGTGCCAGTTGGATCCGACGCCCAATCTGGTTCGACGTGAAGCCCCTGGCGGCCAACTCCAGGATTCGGCCTTCGGTATCGTTCAACCGTTTCAGCTTTGCGCCGTATTGTGACTCCCCGTTCCGATGTCCTTGCTCGACGAGCCGCAAGTCCCGGTGCGCAAAGCAGGTCCGGCCCGCCGCCAGGAGGTCGATCGCAGCCACCAGGTCGGCTCCCGACCGGGTCCTGCCGATGCATCCGGCCGCACCGGCCTCGATCACCCGGGGAGCGGATTCCCACGGCTCGGTGGGGCTCAGAACAAGCACCTTCGGCTCCGGGTCGAGCCCCCCGAGCTTCCGGATGGATTGAACGGTGCCTTCGTGTCCGATTGCTTCTGGGCACAATGCCACGATGTGGGGCTGACGAGCGCGGGCGAGCCGCACCGCCTCCTCGGCCGAACCCGCCTCTCCCACGACCCTGATTCGCCCCGTCCGCTCCAGAACCAGCTTCAACCCCTCCCGCACCATCACGTGAGTGTCGGCCAGCACCACTGTCGTATGTGCCTCCATCAAACCGTCCTCCTCTCCTTCGCTCCGGGCTCGTCCTCGCCAGGCCACGGCGCCCCCGCGGGGCGCGCAGTCCCGACCTCTTGCCCTCTTTAATGCAGACGGGAAAAATGGTGGGTCATTTTCCGACAAATTGACGTTTTTCGGGGATTTTGGGCTGAAAATGGTGCCCGGAGCCCCCGAATTCACCCGGCGAGCCGACCGAAACTCCTCCATTTGGCAGAATCCGCCTTGGCGTACCTGGCGAACCCGAGCCCGGTTTTCCATCGCGCGCTGCCTGGCAGTCCGTGGATAAGGCCGCTCGAATGCCGGGGGGATTCTGTCCACGGGCTGCC
>CAZTOF010000454.1:0-2763 GCA_964615515.1 uncultured Gemmatimonadaceae bacterium | reverse complement strand
CGACTACTCCAACCTTGCGCCCACCTACACGATGTGGAGGGTCCTGGAACCCCAGCGCGAGGGCGTTCCCGCTGCCGGAAGGTGGTCAGCATGCGCCCGTAGTCCTGGGTGGTCGTGAGGACCTCGTCACCCGGCTTCAGGTCGTACCCGAACTGGCAGGTCTGCAGGCTCTCCGAGGCGTTGCGGGTGAAGGCGACCTCCTCCGCGTCCACGCCCCACTCCCGTGCCATGCGGGCGCGAACGCCCTCGCGCTGGGGTTCCAGGACCCTCCACATCGTGTAGGTGGGCGCAAGGTTGGAGTAGTCGAGGTGGCGCTTCATGGCGTCCTGCACGAAGGAGGGCGAGGGGCTCACGCCGCCGTTGTTCAGGTTGACCAGTGTGCGGTCGACGGTGAAGGCCCGGGCCACCTCGGCCCAGAAGTTCTCGTCCCGGGCCGTGTCGGCGGGCGAGCCCGGGTGGCTGCCGAGCTCGCGCGCGATGTCCACGGCGTGCGCGTTGAAAGCCGGGAGCTGGGAGGCGCCGATTACGGCTGCCGCCGAGCCGAGGAAGTCGCGGCGGTTCGGGGGTAGCCGGTTTCCGCTGCGTCCGGGTGTGTGCTTGCGCATCGCATGCTCCAGTGCGGGACGGTGCGACCGCGACGTGGACGACCGGTCCGGCGGGCCGGCGCCGTGACGGGGAACGACGTCCGTGAAGTCTGGCCTGGGAGTCCGTGATGCATCCGCGCGAGCACCCGGAGCCGGTCGAATGCCGCGGGGATTTTCTCCAAGGGCTCCTTGATGCCGCATCGTAGCACCCGCGCCAACGGGTGAGCAAGCAGCCGACCCGCGGGGGGGCCGGATGCATCGCCGGTCCGGTGCCGTGGGGGCTCTGTCCACGGACTCCCGGGGTCTCCCCCACGGGGCCGGCCTGCTACAGTTTAGGGAACCCGTGGGCAAACTCCGCGTGACCACCGCTCGAGGGTCATGCGGAATCCTCCCATGGGCTCCCGTGGCGACCCCATCGCCCCGCCGCCACTCCTCCAGGAATCCCCTCCCATGATCCGAGTCCGGTTTCTCGGCACCGCCGCCGCCCGTCCCACGGTGCGCCGGAACGTGTCGGCGATCGCCGTGCAGCGGGAGGGGCGATCGTTCCTGTGGGACTGCGGCGAGGGGACGCAGCGCCAGATCATGCGCTACGGGACCGGCTTCACCTTCGACCACATCTTCATTACACACGTGCACGCCGACCATCTCCTGGGCCTGCCGGGCCTGCTGAGAACCATGGGACTCCAGGGCCGGGAGCAGGGAATGACCGTCTACTGCCCGGCCGGTACGGAAGCGACGCTGCGTGCGGCGGTGCGTCTCGGAGCGGAGCGCCCGGCCTTCCCCGTCCAGGTCACGGGCCTTGCACCCGGCGGGAGGGTCGAGTTCGCCGGCTGGGCCGTACACGCTTTCCGGGCGGACCATGGTGTCCCCGCGCTCGGGTACGCCCTGGTCGAGGAGGCACGCCTGGGCCGCTTCGACGTGGAGACCGTCCGGCGGCTGGGCGTTCCCGAAGGCCCCCTCTTCGGCCGGCTGCACCGGGGAGAAGCCATCGAAGTGGAGGGAAGGACCATCCGCCCCGACGATGTGGTCGGCCCGCCGCGCCCGGGGCGGAAGGTGGTGTACAGCGGTGATTCGCGGCCCACCCGCGAAGCCGTCGAGATGGCGATGGGCGCCGACCTGCTCATCCACGAGGCCACCTTCGGCGCGGACGAGGGGAAGCGGGCCAGGGAGACACGCCACTCCACCGCCGCAGAGGCCGCCGGGGTTGCCGCGCGGGCCGGGGTGCGGGAGCTGCTGCTGACGCACATCTCCGCCCGCTACTCCGAAACCCCCGCCCGGCTCTTGGAGCAGGCGCGCGCCGTCTTCCCGGCCTCGCGGGTCGCGCGCGACGGCCTCGAAGTGGAGCTCGGCTACCGTGACTGATCACGGCGCGAACGTGTCCCCCGGGCCGGCCGTGCGCGTCCCCGGGGACAAGTCGATCACCCAGCGGGCGCTGATCCTGGGGGCGTTGGCCAAGGGTGAGAGCCGGATCGGCGGGGTGCTGCGCGGGGCGGATCCGCTGGCGACCGGCCGGGCCCTGGCCGCGATCGGGGTCGAGATTACGGGCCTGGACGGGCCCGGGGAGGACGATGTGCGTATCCGCGGGCGGGGACTGAGGCGCTGGCGGCAACCGGAGGAGGCGCTGGACCTGCAAAACAGCGGGACAGGCGCGCGCCTGCTGGCGGGTGCGCTGGCCGCGCAGCCGCTCGCTGCCGTGGTCACGGGCGATGCGTCGCTGTCGGCCCGGCCGATGCGGAGGATCGCGGAGCCGTTGTCGAGAATGGGCGCGGGCATCGACTTTCTCGAACGTGACGGCCGCCTCCCCATGCGGGTCACCGGGGGTCCGCTGACCTCGCTGCGCCACGAGAGCGCGGTGGCGAGCGCCCAGGTGAAGAGTGCCGTGCTGCTGGCCGGGGTGGGGGCGGGCGTGGCCGTGGAGGTGCGGGAGCCGAGGCGGTCCAGGGACCACAGCGAGCGGATGCTGGAGGCGATGGGCGTGCGGGTGCTGGAAGAGATGGTCGCAGGGGGCTGGAGCGTCCGGGTGCCGGTGCCTCCCCCCGTGCTGGCACCGCTCGACATGCAGGTTCCGGGGGACTTCTCCTCGGCGGCTTTCGTGCTGGCGTGGGCGGCGCTGGCCGGTGGCCGGGAAGCGCTCACGTTGCGGGGGGTCGGGCTGAACGGGACGCGGACGGGCCTCCTG
>CAZTOF010000453.1:0-4152 GCA_964615515.1 uncultured Gemmatimonadaceae bacterium | reverse complement strand
CCCGTGGACAAAATCCTCCCGGCATTCGAGCGGCGATGCATCCAGGCTGGACCGCTCCGCTCACCTGTCCACGATGTAAAGAAAACTTCACGTTATGTCATGTATGGTATACATCTGGCGTCCCCAAGGCTGCGCTCTGCGTTGCTCCTCAGCCCAATAGCGGTGCTATTGGCCCCTCGTCGCGCCTCGCCAGCCCGGCGCCTCGCCGCTCTCGGTGCTCGGGCGGCTTTATCCACGGACTGCAAGCCCGTGGACAAAATCCTCCCGTGACCGAGGTCCGCCGGCAAACCGGGGCGCTTCGCCCCTCCACCCGCTAACTTCCCCACCATGCAGCGCGCGGCCAAGCGAATCCTCTGGGTGGACGACGAGATCGATCTCCTGCGTCCCCACCTTCTCTTCCTGCAGCAGCGGGGCTACCACGTCGACGCCATCACCAACGGCGACGACGCGCTGGCGCTGCTGAGCGACCACACCTACGACCTGATCCTGCTCGACGAGCAGATGCCGGGCCGGCGCGGCCTTGAGGTCCTGCGCATCATACGCCGCGACGACCCGTACGCGCGCGTGGTGATGGTGACCAAGTCGGAGGAGGACCGCACCATGACCGAGGCGATCGGGCGGTCGGTGGAGGCCTACCTGGTGAAGCCGACCAGCCCGCGCCAGGTGCTGTCGGTCGTGACGCGGATCCTTGAGGGTTCGTCGATCCAGCAGCAGAGGGCCGCGCAGGACTTCGCGGCGCGCTGGCGGGTGCTTTCGCGCATGCGGGAGGAAGCGTCCACCGCCTCCGCCTTCGCGGGGCTGTACGAGGAACTCGTGGATTGGCACCTCCGCCTCGAGCGGGCCGGAGAGACGGGTCTGCTCGCGACCGTCGACTCCCTGCAGCAGGACTTGCGCCGCGACTTCGGACCCTGGGTCACGCGGCAGTACCCCCGCTGGGTGCGCGGGGGATCGGGGGCTCCCACCCTTTCGGTGGATGTCGTCCAGCGCTATCTGCTGCCCCTGCTCGGCACGGAACCGGTGTTCCTGGTGGTTCTCGACTGCATGCGGCTCGACCAGTGGCGTGCCATCGCCCCATTGCTGGGCGAGTTCTTCGACATCGAGGAGAGCTGCCACTATTCGATCCTGCCGACCGCGACCCCCTATGCCCGCAACGCCATCTTCTCGGGCCTCTTCCCCGACCAGATCGCTGCGAACCGGCCGGGGTGGTGGGACACGTCGGGTGACGAAGGGTCGCTCAATACCTTCGAGGACAAGCTCCTGCGCCAACAGTTGCGGCGACTCGCGGGCAGGGATGTTCCCGTCCACTACGAGAAGGTCTTCACCGACCGGGACGAGAAGCAGGTGCGCGGACGCCTCCTCTCCGCGCTGAAGACCCGGGGGTCCGTCGTCGCGATGGTCTTCAACTTCGTGGACCTGATGACGCATGGGCGCTCCGAGTCCCCCATTCTGATGGAGGTGGCCAGGGACGAGTCGGCGCTCAGGCAGCTCACCCGGTCGTGGTTCGAGCGCTCGACCGCGTTCTCGGTGCTCAAGGAGGCGGCCGCACGCGGGCACCGCGTGGTGTTCACCACCGATCACGGTTCGATCCACTGTCGCCGGCCCGCAACCATCTACGCCCGCCGCGACGCCACCGCGAGCCTGCGCTACAAGTTCGGGAGCAACATGCGGGCGCGGGACAAGCGCTCCGCCTTCACACCGAAATCCCTGACGTCCCTGCGGCTTCCCAGGGGTCCCGCCGGTGCGAACTGCCTGGTCGCGCTCGACGACTACTTCTTCGTGTACCCCACCAAGCTGCGCGAGTATCAGCGGCGCTACCGCAACTCGTTTCTGCACGGGGGGATTTCGCCGGAGGAGATGATCGTTCCCGTTGCCGTGCTCGATCCGCGGCCGTTGTGACCCCGACCCATCCCCAACCGGTCCGGCGGGGATCCCCGAGGGCCGCCGGGGGCTGACCATGGGAGGATGGCGAAGGGTCCTCTCCTACCTGGGACCGCACCGGGGAATGCTGGCGCTGGCGGCGCTGGCGAGCGTCGCGTACGCGGCCCTCGACGCCTTCTCGATCGTGGTGCTGATCCCGTTTCTGGGGACGGTGTTCGGCGAGGGGGAAGGGACCGAGGTGCCGGAGGAGCCCGGTCAGGTGGATCGCGCGCTCGACTTCACCGTGGGCCGGTTCGTCGACCTGGACGGGGATCCGCAGACGGTGGTGGCCGGGATCATCGTGTTCATCGTGGCCCTCGTGGTGCTGAAGAACGCGGCGGACTTCGCGCGGGCGTACCTCTCGGCCAGGGTCGAGCAGGGGGTCACGCGCGACCTTCGCAACCAGGTGTACGGGCACCTTCTGGAGCTCGATCTCGCCTTCTTCGGGCGGGTGAGGACGGGCCAGATCGTGTCGCGCCTCACCCACGACGTGGAGCAGCTCCGCACGCTGGTGACCGCCGAGCTCATCAGGTCGCTCTCGTTCGTGCTGGTCTTCGCGGCGACGCTGTACTGGATGCTGGTGGTGTCGGCCCGGCTGACGGCGGCCGCGTTCATCGTCGTTCCGCTGACGATGGTGATCTGGGGGCCGCTGATCCGGCGGCTGAGGCGCGGGGACCGGCAGGTTCTGGACATCGCGGGCGAGGTCGGCTCCCACATTCAGGAGACCGTCTCGGGGATTCGCATGGTGAAGTCCGCCTCGGCGGAGCCGCTGGAGCGGAAACGCTTCGGAAGGCTGACGGCGGACTACTTCGCCACCTTCCTGCGGACGGCGCGGCTGCGGGCGCTGGCGGGCCCGATCACCGAGGTCTTCGTCGCGCTGGGAACCGCGATCCTGCTCTGGTACGGCGCCCGCATGGTGGTGGTGGACGGTTCCATGACCGGGAGGGAGTTCGTGGGCTTCATCTTCCTGAGCACCAAGCTCTACGCGCCCGTCAAGTACCTGAGCAAGCTGCCCACGCTGATCCAGCCGGGCCTGGTGGGCGCCGAGCGGATCTTCGAGTTCCTGGACGCGCCGGCTGAGATCCGGGACCGCGAAGGCGCAAGGCCGTTTTCCGGGGTGCGCGACGGGATCCGCTACCGGAACGTGAGCATGGAATACCGTCCGGGCGATCCGGTGCTGGAGGAGGTCGACTTCTTCGTTCCGGCGGGGACGGTGGTGGCGCTGGCGGGCCCGAGCGGCGCGGGCAAGACGACCATCGTGGACCTGCTGGCGCGCTTCTACGAGCCCGCCGCCGGAGCGATCGAGATCGACGGGACCGATATCCGCGACCTGCAGCTGGCTTCGCTGCGGGGCGCCCTGGGGGTGGTGTCTCAGGACACCGTGCTCTTTCACGACACGGTGCGCGCCAACATCGCCTACGGGATCGAGGACGCCCCGCCGGAGAGGGTCGAAGCGGCGGCCCGCGCCGCCCACGCCCACGACTTCGTGGTGAAGCTCCCGGACGGCTACGAGACCGTCGTGGGGGAACGCGGAACCGCGCTGTCGGGCGGCCAGCGCCAGCGGATCGCGATCGCGCGCGCGGTGCTGCGCGACCCCCCGGTCCTGGTGCTGGACGAGGCGACGAGCGCGCTCGACACCGAATCGGAGCGGCTGGTCCAGGAGGCGCTGGAGGGGTTGCTTGCCGGGCGCACGGTCTTCGTCATCGCGCACCGGCTCTCGACGATCCAGCGCGCCGACCGGATCGTAGTGGTCGACGAAGGGAGGATCGTGCAGCAGGGGACCCACGACGAGTTGATCGAAAGGGGGGGACTCTACCGCCGCCTCCGGGAGCTCCAGTTCCGGTGAGCAGGGTTTCGATGTCGAAGCGCGTTCGGCACCGGGTGGAGTACGCGGTGCTACGCACGGTCGCCGCCCTGTGCCGGGCCGTCCCCGAAGCCGTTGCGGACCGGGTGGGAGCCGCGCTGGGCTGGGTGGCGGGGCGGGTGTGGCGGCCCCGCTGGGAGGTGGTGTTGAAGCAATTGCGCATGGCCTTCCCGGAGGCTGACGAAGCGTGGCGGCAGGGGGTGGCGCGCCGTTCGTACGTGCACTTCGGTGCGGAGGCGGTGGCCGTATTCCGTCTGGCGGGCGCACGCAGCGGCGAGATCCTGAAGCGGACGCGCATGATCGGGAGGGAGGTGCTGGAGGAGGCGGCGCGTGAGGGGAGGGGGGTGATGCTCGTGAGCGGCCACCTGGGC
>CAZTOF010000452.1:0-2326 GCA_964615515.1 uncultured Gemmatimonadaceae bacterium | reverse complement strand
ATGGAGTGGGGCGCCAACGCCGTCTTCACCATCGAGGACGGAGAGATGGTCTTCCGGAGCTACTACAAGATCCCCGCGCCGCAGACCAGGCTGGAGAACTGCGTCGCGCACAACGGGTCGCTCATTCCGGTGCCGGGACGCGACATCATGGTGCAGGGCTGGTACCAGGGCGGCATCTCGCTCGTCGACTGGACCGACCCGCGGAACCCCGTCGAGATCGCGTTCCACGACCGCGGGCCGTTCAACCCGGAGCGCATGGAGAGCGCGGGGAGCTGGTCGGTCTACTGGTACAACGGCGTGATCGTCAACTCCGAGATCAAGCGCGGGCTCGACATCTTCGAGCTGACGCCCAGCGACATCCTGACCCGGAACGAGATCGACGCGGCCAACTCGGTGGTGCTCCGCCAGCTCAACTCACAGGGGCAGCCCGTCTACGAGTGGCCGGCGACATTCGCGCTGGCGCGCGCCTACCTGGACCAGGTGGAGCGATGGCGGGGGATGCCGGAGGAGGAACTCGCAGCCGCGCGGCGGGATCTAGCCGGTGCGGAAGCGGTCACGGGAACGGCTCGCGCGGACGCTCTGCGTGCTCTCGCCGAAAGGCTCCAGGAGCCGATGGGCGGCGCAACCGGAGAGCGTGCGGTGAGGCTTCAGAGGCTGGTGGACGCGGTTTTGCGGCTGGTCACCTGACTCCCACCGGCAACCGGGCCCGGGCAAGCGAAAACCCCATGCCGCGGACGGTGCGGCACGGGGCTCGCTTCATGTCAACCCGCAGTCGGCGAGAATCACCCCAAACCGACCGACACCCCTACCCGGTAGGTCATCAGGTTGGCGTCGCTCTCAATCGGGTCCACCAGCACGCCGCCGCCCCTCGTCGTGCGAATATTGGCATCGCCGCCGGTCAGGTACTCGGTCAGCCCGTTGTGCTGGTATGAGGCGGAGAGATCCAGCGAGATCGGGTTCTGCCCTCCGCGGACCTCGACGGAGAGACCGCCCCCACCCGTGAGGGACAGTTGGAAATCGTCGAAGTTGGTCGTGGACGCGATTTCCTCATCCTGGTATTCGCCACTGATGCTCGTCGAGGTGGCAAAGTAGGCGAAACCGACGGTCCCGTAGATGTAGGGCCTGATCGGCCCCGTCCCCAGGTAGACCTGGGGTCCCAACCCACCGGTGAAAATCGAGTTGTTCGTTTGCACCCTGACTTGGACCTCGGGCACCGTCCTGCTGAAGGGGCGCCAATCGGTAGCGGTTCCATAGATGAGGAACCCCCCCTCGGCGCGAAGGCCCGCCAGCCTGTTCTCGCCCAGGAAGAGCACGGCGCCGAAACCGGTGCCGCCCCCGAGGTCCACGTGGCTGCCGAAATCGCCCACTGGAACGGCCAGGTTGAGGTATCCGAAGGCCTCGCCCTTGAGGTTGTCGAACACGTCCTGAGCGGTTCCACGCCCGGCAAACGCGAAGCCGACGAGGGCCAAAGTCCCCGCGAGGATGATTCTGTTGATGGAAGTCCTTGTGATTCCTGACATTACTGGCTCACTCCTTTTGTTTCCGTTGCTCTTCTCTTCGGTCGCGGACCGCGCCGGGCGGGTTCCCGTGGGCTTTCCGCCATCGACTTCGTGAAGCGGCCGTCGACCGGCACGGATCATAGTACCAAACAGGTAAGCTCGGGTTCCATGCCGCAGGGCGAAAGCCCGGATCTCGCGGCACATGTGGCCGCGGCGCCACGGCAAGTCGGAGGTGGAGTCGGTTGTACATGTCAACCGGAATTGGCCGGCGGCGCGGGCCGGGAGCCGGATCTGCCGGCCCGCTCCTGGCTTCGCGCGGGCTCGGGGCGCGGCAACGCCCCACCGCCGTTCTCCCGGGCAATCCTTCCCAGCGCCCACTCGGCGTGCTCGCGGACCAGTTCCGAACGGTCCCGGGCCGCCCGCTCCAGCACCGGCACCGCCTCATCCGACCCCCAGTTGCCCAGCGCCACGCAGACGTTGCGCAGCAGCCCGTTGCGCCGGGCCCGCGACACCGGGGAATCGCGGAACTCGCGCAGGAAGGCCTTGCCGGACATGTCGAGCAGGCGCGTGGCGAGGTCGATGAGCGAGGGGTCGTCCAGCTCGGGGCGGGGTGAATAGGCGGACTCGCCGGACGGCGCCGAGAACCGGTCGTTCCAGGGGCACACCTCCTGGCAGATGTCGCAGCCGTAGACCCGGTTGCCGATCGCGGGGCGGAGGTTGACCGGGATGGGCCCCTTGAGCTCGATGGTGAGGTAGGAGATGCAGCGGGTGGCGTCCATGACGGGTGCGCCGCTCTCGTCGTAGCCGAGGAGGGCGCCGGTCGGGCA
>CAZTOF010000451.1:0-1975 GCA_964615515.1 uncultured Gemmatimonadaceae bacterium | reverse complement strand
AGCGGGAAGAGCCCGATCTCACCCACCAGACGCTCGGCCGTCACGTCGGCGGGCTCGCGCCGCGCCCGCTTCCACCATGCGTGCAGGAGGTCGATCGCGCCGGCCACCTCGCCGTCGCCCTCGGCCGGCCGGTTGATCCGGAAGCGGCCGCCACCGTCCCGGTAGGCCACCAGCCGGTCCAGGGTGATCCCGAAGAGGGGACCCGCCAGCACCCCGAGCACGCGGGGCTGGTGCGCGGGATCCTCGAGACAGCGGAAGAGCAGGAGGAGCGCGGCGAGCTCATCCTCGAACCCCACCCCAGCGCCCGACACCTCGACGGGCAGGTTCCGGTCCTCGAGCGCGTGCGCGTAGACCGGGAGGTACTTGCGGGTGCGGGTCAGGATCATGAAGTCGCCGGGCTCGCGCTCTCCGGCCCCCACCCGGCGGGCGATCTCTCCCGCGATCCGCGCGGCCTCGTCCCGGGCGATCTCGTCCTGCTTCCCCCCCGCGACCGTGTATGCCGCCAGCAACCCGGGACCCTCGCCGCGCTGGGTCAGGAGCGGGGCGAACGACGCCTGCCGGTCCGTGTCCTCGCGTCCGAACCGGTCCTCGCCGTCGAAGACGCCCTTGACCAGCGTCCCGATCGCGGGCAGGGACCGGAAGTTGGCCTCGAGGAGCAGCACGTCGCCGAAGACCTCGAAGCGCTTCTTGACGACCTCGTAGAGCGCGATGTCGGCGCGCCGGAAGCGGTAGATGCTCTGCTTCGGGTCGCCCACCACGAAGAGCGCGCCGGGGCGCGGCGTGACCGTTCGCCAGTCGCTCCCGGTCTCCGCGTCGCTGGCCAGCAGCAGCAGGATCTCGGCCTGCAGGGGGTCGGTGTCCTGGAACTCGTCAACGAGGACGCGCTGGTAGCGCCTGCCCAGGTCGCGGCGAGCCCGGGGATCCTCGCGCAGAAGCGCCGCCGTGTGGACCAGCAGGTCCTGGAAGTTGACCTCGCCGCGGTCCTTCCTCTGCCGCGCGAAGGCCTCGGCGGCGTCCCTGGCCACGCCCATCGCCACGGGGTAGCGGTACGCCCACCATTCGCGGAGCACCCCATCCACCGCCCCACCCGCCTTCGCGAACCCGACGACATCGGCGCACAGTCGCTTGGCCTCGGCCTTCCCGAGCGCGGTGTCGGCCCACCGCTTCTGGACCAGCCCGCCCTTCTTGAGGTGGACCCTGGCCAGGGCGTCGAAGAAAACGGACTGGTCTGACCAGTCAAGTGACCGGCGCCAGTAGAGCAGGGTCCGCATGCGGCGGCCGAACGAGTCCCAGCCGCCGGGGGGGTTGCGGCCCCGCATCAGCCGTTCGGCGCGGTCCAGCAGCGCCTCGAAGCTCTCCCTCACCGCGCGGACCTCCTCCGGGTCCGGTGGATCCACCGGCTCGAAGCCGAAGTCCACATCCGGATTCTCCACCAGCTCGCGGAAGGCGTCCTCGAGCAGGTCGGGCAGGATGCCCAGCCGCTCCAGCTCTTCCAGCCGCGGGTCCCCGTCGGTGGCCAGGCGCTCCAGGAACTCCACCCAGAACCCGCGCCGCATGCGCTCCGCCTCGGACTCCTGCACCTCGCGGAACCCCGGATCGAGCCCGGCCTCCAGCGGCCGCTCCCGGAGCAGCTTGGCGCAAAAGGCGTGGATGGTGCCGAGGAAGGCGAGGTCGACGTCGCGGATCGCCCGCTGCAGGACCCGGTGGTCGGGGTGCTCGGGTGCGAGTCCGGCCGCGACGCGTTCCAGCTCGACCTGGAACCTCTGCCGCAGCTCCGCGGCGGCCTTGCGGGTGAAGGTGACCGCGGCGATCCCGTTGACGGTGCAGGCGCGGCTCCGCACCAGCGCGACCATGCGGTCGACCAGGGAGGTGGTCTTGCCCGATCCCGCCCCGGCCTCGACGAGCAGGTTGCGTTCGAGGTCCTCGAGGATGCGGAGCCGTGCGGGCTGGTCCGGGGGGTCGCGCCGGGGTGGGC
>CAZTOF010000450.1:0-2028 GCA_964615515.1 uncultured Gemmatimonadaceae bacterium | reverse complement strand
CACCCGTAGATGTTGTCGAACTTGGACTTGGTGACCGAGTCGTTGACGTTGATGGCGGGGAAGAGCAGGGTGCCCCTCTTCGCCATCTCGTAGAGTCGGTGAACACCGGTGGTGGTCTCTTCGGAGACGCCCCGGATGTCGGCGGCGATGCGCTGCCAGCGCCCGTCGTCGATGCGCTGGTGTTCGCGCAGGAGAGCGAGGATGACGCCCCATTCCTCGCTGTCGGTGGCCGGATCGAAGTCGGGGACCCGGCCGAGGCGCTCGAACTCGGCGCCCCTGTGGACGAGCAGGGTGGCGTCGCCGCCGTCGTCGAGGAGCAGTGTGGGGCCGAAGCCGCGCGGCCAGGTCAGCGCCTGCTCGGTGCACCACCAGTACTCCTCCAGCGTCTCGCCCTTCCACGCGAAGACGGCGGGCCCGCGGGGGTTGTCGGGGCTGCCGTCCGGGCCCACGACGACGGCAGCCGCGGCGCGGTCCTGCGTCGAGAAGATGTTGCAGGACGCCCACCGCACCGACGCCCCCAGGTCCATCAGGGTCTCGATCAGCACGGCGGTCTGCACCGTCATGTGCAGCGAGCCCATGATGCGGGCGCCGGCGAGGGGCTGGAGGTCCCGGTACTCTCGGCGGATGGCCATCAGCCCGGGCATCTCGTGCTCGGCCAGGCGGATTTCGTCGCGGCCCCACTCGGCCAGCGACAGATCGGCCACCCTGAAGGGCGGCCGCTCGATATCGGGTGCGACCCTCGGCGGGTCGGCGGTTGCGGTCTTCATGGACATGTCCCTGTGGTCCTCTATTGGGGTGTTGAAAGTAATCTAGCTGCGACGGGCGGCCGATCCAGTCCCGGTGTCGCGGGGCTCGGCGGGCCGGCCGCCGGCATTCTCCGGATGGCCAACCGACGTGGTTGATGAGATCCCGGGTCTCGTCATCGCGGCGGTCGCGGAGCAGGCGGGAGCGGTGCTGCTGCACTACGATGCGGACTTCGACCGGATCGCGGCGGTGACGGGGCAGGAAATGGAGTGGGTCGCGCCCAAGGGATCGGTTTAGCCCGGGGCGCCGGATCCGGGCACCGCGATTCCACTTGGACGGGGACCTGCGCGCATGTAGTATGTACGTGTGGAACGATCGGCACTCGACCGGGTCCCGGAGCCGCCAGGGAGGAAGTACAATGACCACGATTCATCTTCGCAAACCCGTCCTTCTCTTTGGCGTCCTTGCGGCAGGGTCGGCCGCGCTCGCAGCCGAGACCTCGGCCCAGTCGCGGCCGACGCCCGAGCGCCCCCTCTCGGGCGCGATGGCCGAAGTGCTGCGCGGTCCCTTTCACGGCGACCACGCACCGTCCGGTTCGCCCGGCCACGTTCTCCTGCCCGACCCTGTCGGCGTAGCGGCATCACCTGCCGAGCAGCCTCCGGGCGCCCGGATCCCGGCCCCGGCCGGCGCACCTTCGGCCGAGGACGACACACGTGCGCGCGCGAAGGTGTTTCTCTTGACCGCGCTCGCGTCCGCGGCGGGCTTCGCCGGGTCCTACTACTGGTCATACCGATGCACCACCGAACCTCCATCTGTGAATTCAGCGGCCGGGACCGGGGGCGATGCCCTGTGTCCAACGGACGATGAGAGAGTCCTGGCCGCTACCGGAGCCCTGGCGACCGTCACGATGACCGGGGGTGCCGCCACGCTGGCGGGAAGGGGCTTTTGGAGGTCCCTGGTGGGGTCGGCGCTGGGTTACGCCGGCGGTCTGGCGGTGGCCGTCGGTACTATGCTGGCGGTCGAGGAGTCGGGCTGGGAAGATGCGACAAACCGGGTTGGAACGGTTGTGTTGATCCTGGGTCACGCGGGCATAACGACGTTGTATGGCAACTGATCGCCACGGGAGGCGCGCAATGACGAACGTTCATGTTTTGATATTTCGGAGGGAGCCGGCGCGGTCGTGCTCTCGCTCGCTCACGCCGCGGTGACGACGCTGATTGCCAACTGATCCCCGGCAGGATGGGGCCGGGAGAGGGATTGGTCTCGGGGGCCGGGGTGGCGGGC
>CAZTOF010000449.1:0-3315 GCA_964615515.1 uncultured Gemmatimonadaceae bacterium | reverse complement strand
CCTGTCGACATTCTGCCCACCGCCGACGGCAGGCTCTTCGTGCGCGGACAACGGATCACCATCTTCGCGGCCGGCGATTCGTCGGAGTATCCGGATCTGGTTGTCGGCACATGGCGCATTCCGCCCTACGCCAACCCAAGTTCCTGGCGGGCTCGACTGGTCGAAGGCGCCTATTACTACCCGCACTATCGCTCCCCGCGCGATGAACCCGTTGACTACTTCTACATGAAGTACGGCCAAGGGGGGATTACGGGCGACACGGCCAGAGTGCCTGCCATCGGCAACCTCGGGAGCCAGTTCACGGCGTTCTACATGGTGAGCCAGGGCACCGGCCGAATCGTCGAGGGACTGAACACTGCCCCCTTCGTCCCCCGCGCGGACTGGGACATGACCGGGCGCGGAACCATCGTCGTGGGCGATGGAGAGACGTACGAGCTCCGCGAGTTCGACCAGGACGGTCGGCTTCTGAGGACGATCGCCGGCCCTGAACGGGAGCGGCGGCCAATTCCGCGGGCGGAACGCGCGGACAGCTTGAGGGCAATCGAGGCCCGCATCGATTCGCTTCCCGTCCCGCTGGACGATGTGATGAACGTCGCGCCGGAGATTCTGCGGGGTGAGATCCCCGACTCGCTACCGGCCTTCATCGGCGTCCACGTGGGTGCATCGGACCGCTTCTGGGTCGAGCGCTGGCCTGCGGAAGGCATGGGCTCATCGCGATACTACGATGTGCTGGAATACGACGGGCGCTACGCGGGTACGGTCGTCGCGCCGGAGCCGCTGCTGGCCGATCCGCCGCCGTTCTTCGGGGACGAGGTCATCGTCGGGGTGGTGATGGATCCGGTGACCGGGGTGCACACGGTGGTGGTGTTGCGGTTTCGGACGTTGGGGTGAGGTGGGGTCTCCTTCGCGGTCAAGGCTCGGCCTGGACCACCACCCCATGTCCCCGAATAATCCTCCGAAACCCCTCATGAATCCTGGCCCACTCCACGATGTCCACCTTAAACGGCAGATCCGACTCGCCTAGCGCTTCGTCCAACGCCGAGATCACACGAAGTGTCAGCGGCTCATCACCCATGATGGCGAGATCAAGATCCGAGTACTCCCTGGCATCCCGGGTAGCACGGGAGCCGAACACCAGCACCTCGCGATCCGGCACGTGCTGCCGAAGCGCGTTGCGGACGATCGCCCAATGATCAGGCCGAAGGTCCACCTTCGTGGGCGCCGTAGTCATGCCAGCCGCTCCCGCAATCGATCCCGCAGCCAGGTCACCTCGTCGAGGAACTTCGGAATGTGGGTGACCACGTCGACCGCGATGGCCTCGCTGTACGTGTGACTCGTCATGCCGCGCAACATTCGATAGCCGCGCCAATCGGGCCACGTTCCGAGCAGCAGCCCCTGTTGGTTCGCCGTACGGATCTGGTCCTGGAAGGTCATCTGATCGAATAGCCCCGTCATCCAATGCGGCAACTTGATTCCCCGTCAGATCCTGCACTCGTCCGTCGTCGGTCACGCCGCAGAGCAGAACTCCGCCCCGAGCGTTGGCGAACGCGGCGATCTCGTCGGCCAGCACACGGCGCTCCGGGCTTCGGAGCCGCGTTCCCGCGAACTCGACCCGCTTGAACTCCCACCGGCTGTCCTCGCCCGCCGCAATCTGGTCGAGAAGCTCTTGTGCGGTGTAGGTCATGCCAAGCCCCCGTAGCCGGTCATGGCGGCGCTATTGGTCTGCGTGTTTGCCATCTCGGTCGCTGGTCAGTCTCGCATCGCCCCTGTTGAACGTGTGGAGCCGGATCACAGCCCAAGATAGGACATCCGGCCTGCCTTCGTACACCACGATCGATTCGCCCCCCCACCCGTCGGTCCCCCCGGATCGAACTACCAAGGAATGCTCGGTAGTTGCCGATTTCGGTCATCCCTTCAGGTCGAAGCCGATCTCGGCCATCGCCTACCGGTCCCCGAAGATCCCCTTCGGCATATGCATGCTCACCAGCATGTGCGGCACGTCCACCGTCTCCGAGATCTTCAGATCCCCCGCCAGCGAGCACAGCACGTACGCCTCCTCGGGCGTCAGCCCATGCCCCGCCACCAGGTAGTCGATCATGTGCCGCGTCGCCTTCCGCGCCGCCTCGTCGATCGTGGTCGCGAACCCCGTCACCGCGTAGTAATCGTCCGTCTCGTACTGCGGCTCGACCATACCCCGCGTGTTCTCCACGACCTCGAGCGTGAGCACGATCCGCATCGGCGCCTCGATGGCCGTGCCCGACACCTCGCCGTCGCCCTGGACCGCGTGGGCGTCGCCGATCGAGAAGAGCGCGCCCTCCACCTGGACGGGCAGATACACGGTCGTCCCGGCGGTCATGTGGCGGTTGTCCATGTTGCCTCCGTTGGTGCGAGGCGGAATGGTCACCAGCATGGAATCGGTGGCGGGTGCGACCCCCATCACCCCCGCGAACGGGGCCAGCGGGAGCGTGACGCGGTCGTTGAAGCGCACCTCGGTCGCGCCGGGCTCCATGGGGAAGCCGCGAATCCACGGCTCGGTGAACTCGTCGGCGAGGAAGCCGAACCCGGGGAGGATCGTCGCCCAGCCCCAACCACTCACTTCAACTTCGTGGATCGTCACCGCAAGCACATCCCCCGGACCGGCGCCCTCCACCCGGATCGGCCCCGTGAGAGGGTGGATGAGGCCGAAGTCGATGTCGCCGAGCTCCCCGGCCGCCGTGGACTCTGTGATCTGGCCGTCGGACGCTTCCCTGGTGTGCACCTCCACGACCGCTCCCGAGGGGACGGTCAGCACCGGCGGGATCGCGGCGCTCCAGCGGTTGTGCGTGTTCTCGGTCCCGAGGGTGAAATCGGGGGTTGGGATGGGCAGATCATGCTCCGACATGGGCTGAGTGTCATCTGACATGGGCTGGGCATCATCCGGGATGGGCTGAATCTCACAGGCCGCCATGGGCAGAAAGAGAATCAAGGCCGTCCTCGCCAGCCCGGAGCCACCCCGTTCCCGGTGCGACGCAGGGGTACCCCGCGGGCTGCAGGGGATGCGAATCCGTGGAAAAAACACGCCCGGCTCACGGTTCTCGTACGGGTGTGTCCGCAGTCTCCCGGGTGAACGAAGCATCGGACGACTCCTTCCGGCATCTGGTTGTGGTCAAGCGTCCCGTCCTTCCCCCGGCTGCCCATTCGCCGCACGTTGTTGAATGACTCGACGAAGGAAGGTTGCCGCATTGTCCGGGAGTCCATGGAGGAATCCACGCCGTGGGGATTGTCCACGGGCTCCCGGGCGCAGCAAGGAGACTATGCTGATCGCTCCCTCAGCCG
>CAZTOF010000448.1:0-8898 GCA_964615515.1 uncultured Gemmatimonadaceae bacterium | reverse complement strand
GTCGCTCACGGGATGGAACCCGCCCCCCAATTGTCATCCGATGCTGCACGGGCACGGTGCTGTGACAGAACCCCCCGCAACTCCCGAGCAATCTAGTCTTCCACCGTCCAGCCCGAAATACGAACTGGGCCACTTCCTCGGAGCGACAGTCAGGAACCGGGCTCGAACCGCACTCGCGCGACGCGCCGTACGTCCAGCGAGTCCCTCGTCGTGCCGTACAGCGTGGACTCGGTGACCCAGGGGACATCTCCCACGCTGACGCGACGCGGCCAGCGATACCGTGCCACCAATGCGGACCCAGCGTAGACATCGGCTTCACGCATCTCCTCCCCTTCGGCACCCGTCTTCTCGACCCACAGGCGACCGGACCGATCAAAGAAGATGTCGGCAAGCGGCGGCTTGCGGTCGGGAATCTCAAAGGGATGGTTCCGGAGGTCGAACCGCTGGAGGTCGCGGTCAATCCAGGCCTGCGCCCATTCAAGCTCGGACGGGCTGAGCGGAGGGCCAGGCACCTGTGGCCCTTCAACACCCGTAACAGTCCGATCCGGGTGGTGGAGCGTGACCGAGTACTCCGAGGTGACCGCTTCGGCCCACGCGCCGCCGGGGCTGTGAGCGTGAAGCCACAGCGGGCCGAACGGTTGGTAAACGAAGAACCCTACCGGAGTATCGCCTATCATGCGTTCAACGGTGGTCGAGCCCATCGCGTACTTCTCTGGACCGGCCATCATGACCGTGTCCACGGCCCCGTCGGAACCGTGGTGAAAGCGCGCGGTGGCACCCCCGGCCTCGGTCATCAGTGATCCGATGTCCACAAGCCTGCCCGCCGCATCGAAGGTGATCGGGGCAACCATGCCGATGCCGACGTGAGCGATCCTCGCTCCACTGTCGTACTCCGCAGTCGCGTCGCCCAGCCGGAACACACTGTATCGGGTACTCTCTCGCACCCACAGCTTGCCGTCCGGCCCGAACGCGAGACAACAGGGTTGCGTCAGTTCGCCTGGTCCCTCCCCCTGCCCGCCGAAGCGGAACAGGAAGTCGCCCTCGGAACCGAAGACCCGAACCTCGTGCGACTGTAGGTCGGCCACGATCAGCCGGCCGCGCGTGTCCTCGACGATCGACTCAATCCGGGTGAAGAGATAGGGATCGTCACCATCAACCTCCCCAAACTCCAGATCTACCATGCCGCGGAAGGTCGGGACACCATCCGGTGAGCGTTCAATACTTCCCTCCGAACAGCCCACACCGAAGCAGAGTGCCAGCAGCACGGGCACGGACATGGAAGCGGCGGCGCGGGAATGTTCGTTCATCGGTCGGGACTCCAGGAGCTTGGGGACACCAACACACTTGTTAGACGGCCTGAGCGGCCGTCGCGTTGCACAGGGAGTCGATTTGGCGTTGATTGGAAATGTTGGTACTGGCCCCGCCCGGCCACGAAGCACTGCGAGCGCGGCCTGAACCGCTGAGCCCAGTCCCACGCCGGCTGGCGAGCACCCTCGGCTGGCATGTCTGCGGATGGGGTTCAGCCGCGCGCTGGTGGCTCAACGGTGACAGCGCCGAACTGTGGGGGGAATCGCCTCGATGAGGGTGCCGACCGGCCGTTCCTCCACGGCCTTGACCGAACAGTTACGTCCAACCGCGTCCATCAAGGTCGCACAGAATCCCGTTCTTGAATAGGGATATAAAAGGGGGATGATTACTTCATATAACATCGTAACCCATTGTCATATATGTCGTTATGAAATCATATCAAAATAGAGAAACTTAATGTGCATCGTCGTCCTCCGGGCTCTCGAAGCGGGCCAGCGCCGTAAGCGCCCGCTCGATGGAGACCAAGCGGGCGAGGACTTCGACGGCCTCGGCCGCCCCCTTGTGGCGATTGGCCCACCGCGCGATCTGGTTCAGGTTGTTCCCGATGCGCGAGACCTGCCGGGTGCGCTCGCGCTCGACCTCGGCCGCGGGGGCCGTCCACGTGCGGGTGCGGGCCATCGCCCGGCGAATTAGCGCCGACAGGGGAACGCCGGCGGCCTTCGCCTTGGCCCGCCAGTCGGCGGACTCGGTCGCCGACACGCGAGCGGTGACGACGGCGGTGCGGCGCTCAGGCATCACGCCGCAGCGGCACGGGGGAAGGTGAGCGGCGCCCTCGTCCGCGACCTCTGTGGGAGCGCGACGCGCGGGAGGATCGAAGGGGGGGCGTCCGCCACCCCTCGCCAGCCCCCTTGTATGACAAGGGGTAGGCGGATCAGCAACGGGTCGAATCACGGCAAGGAATCACGTAAGTCTAACTGGGACTGTGCGATCTGCGTTTCTTGCCGGGAGACCATGTCTGCTTCCGCCGTGCGGCAATAGCGGGAAAAACGGTATCGATTGGCGGGAACCCAAGGCGTCATTCAGAGGAACCTGTCGGTCGCCATTTTTCGAGAGCAACGACCAGTTGCCCAGGAGGGCCTCTTTAGGGGCGACGATCCCTTACGAACTCGGTCCTCCCAGGACCGTCACCCTGGGAAAGGGGGTATCGTGCACGACTACAGTCCGCAGTCCGGACCCATCCGTGAGGACGCCACTATAGGGCTCGCTCCCAATCTCGTTACCGGTCGCCAAATCGAGCAGCACGAGCAGCACTTCGTTGCTCGACTCCTGTCCGCGGGGGAAGCTCTTCTCCATTGAGATCCCGAGAACGCCTCGTTCGGCCAATGCGGCGCCTATAACGCCGTGCGCGAAGCCGAGGGCAGGATCGATATCATACTTTACACCGCCGACGGCGGGAAGAATGGACACCTTGGCAAAGTCTGCTAACGTAGCGTGCCAAGCTACGTCGCCATCGAGCGTGTAAGCCCGGACCCATCCGGACGCAAGAGGGATGTGGACGACTTGCCGTGCCTCCTCCGAACACACAAGCCGACCCGACACGGCTTCGTCACGCCAAGCCCACGCAACGGATTCCGAAGAGCCCCCCTCCGCCCACTCGCCGAGCTCACTGTCCAAAAACGACCGGCGAACCGAGCCTTGGGCGTCCATCTCATGCACCGAGAAGCCCTCCAAGTTTCCGAGCAGGAAGATCTTACCTTCCATGAAGCAGGCCCCGTTGGGCCAGAAAGGCAATACGAACCGGTCTGTCTCGGCAAACGCGCCCACTCCTCGCCGGACGAAGTAATTGATCGAGCGACGACCGCGATCAACAACCACCAAAGTGTCGTCCGCAATCTGGAGAAGCTCGGTAGGGCTTGCGAATTCGCCTGGCCCAGAACCCGACCGCCCAAAAGAAAAGTCGTATTCGCCATCGCCGTCAAAACCCGTCACCCGCGATGCCTGGACGTCAAGCACCGCCACACCGCCCGACTCCATCAAGACGGCTCGGCGAATTGCGCCAAACACTTCAGTCACCGGCGGACCCTCCATCACTCCGATCTCGACTACTGGGTGCCACGTACCCGGAAACCCGTATGATGCTTCACGTCCACTGGACTTCGACCCGTCGCAGGCAACGCTGAGCCCGGAAGCCACGAGGAACGCCGCGGCGACCGCGCGAACCCGTCCCATCAACGACGCGTCCGTTCCCAACTGCCCCGCAACTCAAGCACTCCGCGCACTCCGATTGCGCCACTGACAACCCGTCCATCAGCTTCCAGCTGATACGCGACCGGGGTGGCCAACGCCCCCAGTCGCTCCATTGCGCGCGCGTCGATCCGATAGAGTTCGTACGTCGGCCTGATCAACCGACCTACATATGCCAAATAACCTGAGTCCTCCGTTTCCACCACCACGACGGGCCGTAGTGCCGTGTTGGCCGTTGCTTCCTCCTGCCACGATGCGAGCTCTCCCAAGCAAGTGTGACAGCGAGCCGACATCACGACCAGAAAGTTGGGGCGTGTCCTCATGATAACGGTCGCCAATGAAAGGCGCTGCCCCAGCGTGTCCAAGACCTCTACGGACGGCAACGTCGAGCCCGGCTCGATGAGCGCTTCTTCCGCCGCATCGGTAGGATCCGCGCCTGAAAACGCGCTCCTGCCCACAGCGGCTCCCACTGCGCACGCGACGAGCAACGAGACCATCCGCCACCGAAAGCCACCGTTCGACGCGCTCTTGACGTTCACGGCAACTTGATTTCTACTTGGTACTTGATGACCCTCGGGGGGTTGAGGAACGTCAGAAAGACTGTACCGGCACGTACACCAGAATCCAGTGAGAGAACCTGTCCCAATCCGGGGAAGACGCCCTCCGCTTCAACCGCACCCCCATCGTCAATGACTGTGAGAATCGTACTCTCCTCCCCCTCTGGAGAGTCGATCTCCCTCCTCAGCACCATCACGTGCTGGCTTTCCCATGCGATCACTCCATAGGCCGCCACCCGGGGCAGGTAAAGGGGCGCCACCCCTTCGGGCGGGTTCTCTTCGTATTTCCAGTCTGGCAGAGGACCAAGCGGCACGATCCTCTCGGTCGCGCTCGCGTCTGCGAACTGAAGGAAGGCACCGCTGCCGTGGACATACACGATGCCGCCGTTCGGGAGCGCCCCAATGTTCCCGCCGAAGCCCGCATCGATATATGCGGTGTCGCTTGGGTGCAGGCCAATCCGGGCCACGGGCTGTTCGCGGGCCGAAGCCAACAGGTCAACCAAGAAGCCCTGTCTCGGGTGCATGAGCCGGATCCAAGTGCCGGATGTCGTCGCCGCCACATACCGGCCCTGCTCCACCAGTGGCATGGCCCGATCGAATCGCCCGTCTCGGTCAAAGACGATCACTCGGTTGAGTTCATAGTCGAGCACATAGAGATTCCCATCGAGGGCGTCCATATCCACGGGGAGTAGCATCTCCCCGTCACCGGTCCCGTACCCACCTCCAATCCGGCGTAACAGCGCCCCGGTGGCGTCGAAGACGAATACCTGCTTCCAGTCCGAGTCCAAGACGTAGATATGCCCGTCGTTGGCCTCCACAACCGCGCGAGGCTTGCCCAAGGCCCACTCGCCGACCGAGTCAGTACCCGCAGAGACCACGAGCAACTCGCGAAGCGTCAGGCCGTAGCGCGGCCCGACCCGTTGCTCGCGCAACTCGTGCTGCGCATCCAGCCCACCACGAGCCAGCGCAGCGGAGCCGCGAGCTGGGCTTCGGTCACAACCGAGGAGAAGACCCGAACAGAAAGCCAGCGTACAGGCTCCTGCGAAGGTACTCCACGGTGAAATGCCGCAGAAAGCCCCCACACGAGAACTCACGACCGCTCCAGCCTTCTTGCGCTACCTTCCTACCACGGGTTGGCACACACGTAGCAGCGCGATCCCTTGTTCCCAGGATCTGGACAGTCCGGCCCAGCGTCGCAGGCGTTCGTCTTGCACGCGAGCCAGCAGGTCTGACGGTAGCACGAGTCGTCTGTGGGGCAGACCCCGATCTGAGCGCCCAGCCGAGCGGAACCGTATCCCGCGAAGCCCGTTAGGACCATCGTGGCTATCAGCACGAGTGCCCAAGACCAGCGGCTGCCAAGGTGCTTCTTGAAGCTGTTCACATTTCCTCCTTCGCGTTGGTTTTGACCCCCTGCCGCTTCGGCCTCGCACGAGCGGCGACCGGAATCGCTTGATTCCCTGATGGTAGTGTCCCGAACGTGGTTTCGCAACTCTCCCAATGGGCTGGAAGGGACGCCGCGCCGAATGGATCGCCCTCGCCTGCTTCCACGGCGGCGTGTTCACGCGGGCGCAGTGGACGAGCTTCCTCGGGTGCCACCACGAAAAGGTGGGCCGCGCCGTCCGCAAGCTCGTCGCCCAGGGCGTGGCCGTCGAGGAGAAGCCGCCCGGCATCAGAGGCATCGGGCGGATCTGCCGGATCCACGGTCGCCGGATCTACAAGGCGCTCGGCTTGGGGGACCGCCGCCGCCGGAGGATCATGTCGCCGGAGGTGACGATGCGGCGCCTGCTCGGGCTCGACTATGTGCTCGAATATCCCGGCCTGCCGTGGCTTCCCACCGAAGCCGACCGGGTGGCCGCCTTCGAGGCGCTCGGGATCGAGCGGGGGCTCCTTCCCCAACGGGTTTACCGGGGCGCGCTCGGGGGTCTCCGGCGCTTCTTCCCACTCGGGCTGCCCATCGCACTGGACGCGGAGCGCGCCGTCTTCGTCTACGCCGAACCCGGTTACGAGACCGCGACGGCAATCCGCTCGTGGGGCGCGAAGCACGGCGATCTCTGGAAGGGGCTCTGGGACCTCGGCCTCAAGATCGCGGTGGTGGCGGTCGTCCGGAAATGGAAGGAGTACGGGAGGACAAGCAGGGTGCTGGCCAACTGGTCGCGGTATCCTCGCCCGTCCGAAATCGACGAGGAGACCCGGCGCGACCTCGCCCGGATCGAGCAGGCCATCCTCGGGGGAGATGTCCGCACCCTCGACGAATACGGTGGGCTGAACGCCGCCCTGAAGCGCGCCGACGCCCTTGAGAACCGTGCGCACAAGCGTGCGGGTCGGGGACTGACCGAGAGCGTCAAGACATGGAGTTCGGACCGGCTGGCGGGGGCTCGATTCTACTGGGAGTCCTGATGTGCTGGGCCGTACCGGGGGTGTGCAAGAGACAGGGGGGGTGGATGCACATTTTGGCGCTCCGGCGATGCACACCGGCGGTCCTGCCTATCCGCTGGCGCGGCAAGGCCTTGTGGCCTGGCCGTACGGCCCGCCGTGGCACAGTAGCTGCGGTGGGCGTGGAGGGGAGCGACCCCAGGGGCACAGGTGCCCCGTTCGGGCGCGGGGCCGTGCGCGTTTTCACACGCTCGTCCCCGCCCCCTTCTGGGGTCGCTCCCCCTCGAATCATCCTTGCAGGAAGGCTCCGTCGCCGCCGCTTCGAGGCGGCGGAGCACACTCTTTCGCCGAACCGGCTGGGTGCGACGTGCTGGCCCTCGGTGTATTCTGGTAGCAACCGGGGCGACCGCCGACGGTTGATCGGCTCAAGGGTCTCAACCCCGAGACTGAGCAGGAGTGCCATGATGAACGTGACCAGGAGGAAGGACTGCACGGAGCGCATAGTGGTCGGTGCCGCAGTGGCCACTGTGCTCGCAACGATCCCAGGCCCCCTCGCCACCCAGCAGGTGGTCCAACTGCCGACCGACGACCGGTTCCTTGACGCCGACTTCGAGGAAATCTACCGGTTGGGCTCGATGGATGGGGATGGCTGGGACACGTTCGGTCACGTCGGCGGCGTCGGCTTCGACGGGGATGGCAACCTCTACATCCTCGACCGGGTGGCGGCGCGGATCTACATGGTCGATCAGCAAGGCCAGCTGGTGCGACAGTTCATGGGAGAAGGGGAAGGCCCCGGTGAATTCGAGGAAACGAGCGCGCTGGGATTTGGCGTCATGACCGACGGGCGGGTGACCGTCTTCGACCCGAACCGCATGGGATTCGCACTCTTCGATGCGAACAGCGAGTTCGAACGTACCGTGCCCCTGCCAGGGCCTCACACGCACTTCGCGATTCTCCGTGACCTTCAGACCTTTCCGGGACGGGACCGGGTTCTGTCCACCACCGAGGTCGGCTACCTGAGCACAGGCGAGCGAAGTCCCGATGACGATGCCCCGGCTCCGTTCCGGTATCTCCTGAGCTACGATCTGACCGGCGACGAGGTCGGCATAGACTCGGTAGTGACCGGATGGTGGCCTCCCGTTCATCCGGAAGGGGCCTTTCGGCCGAGGCTCATGGGCGGCGTGCTGCCAAGCGGGGAGATCGCGTACACGGACTCCTCCGCGTACGCTATCAAGTTTGCCATGCCCGGCGGCCCGGTGACGCGGATCCTCACCCGTCCATTCCAGCCCAGACCCGTGACAGACCGCATCAAGGACGCCGAGATCCAGCGCCGATTGGACGCGATCGTCGACGGCGGCGGGGACCCGTTCCGTGAAGCGATGAACGAATGGGAGCGCAACCACATCAAGGAAATGGAGTTCTTCCACGAGATACCGGTGGTGCTCGACCTCGAAACGAGTTGGGAGGGCGCCATCTGGGTCCGCCACCACGGTGACGAAGGGGACGGAGGTAGTCGGATCGACCTCATTTCGGCGGACGGTCGTTATCTGGGCACGTTCGCTCCCGGCTCCACCGCGATGCCCTCGGCCTTCGGCCCCAATGGTCTCGCCGCGTTCTTGGAGACGGACGACATGGACGTTTCCTATGTGGTGGTGAAGCGTCTGCCGGATCGGATGCGCTGATTCCTGCGCCCTCCGCCGAAAGCCGGTTGGGGGGCTTCCGCGACAGATTGCGAATCCCTCTGTTGCGCTTCCAGGGTTCGAAGGGGCTGAGCCCCTCGTCAGCGTCGCCGAGGACATGCGGAGTGTGGCCACGGCGAGTATGCTGGCTTGTCTCCCTTAGCCTGCGTCAAGCCAGCCTTGGGGCGCTTCTGAAACGCCCCTCCGGGCACCGACCGGAAACAGCGTCCACCGGGCCGTCGCAGGCCAGCTCCTGGGCCTGGTCGCCGCCAGCCTCAAGGACAGCGAGGGCGACCGCCCCGACTCATCACTCCTCGGGACTGCGCCACGCTCTGCCGAGCGCCCGGTTTCCGGCCTACCCGTACCCCTCGGAGACCCGAGATACACGATCCTGGGCGATTCCATGGCCCGTAGACTCCCCGAAATGCCCCCTGAACATCCGGGAATCGCCTCTAAGCCCGGTGCGGCGTCAGATCAGCGCTCGGTGCTCGCTCCACCCGTGTTACCGGGCGCGCAAAATTGCACACATGTGGGCATCCAAAATGGCACGGTGCGGGACCGGGTGCGGGAGCGGTTCGGGCGTCGATTCGCGGACCGGAGCATCGTCGGGTCTGAAGGGTGATCGGGATATTCTGTCGTCTCCACTCAACGAGGGAGGCGCAGTGTTCGAGAGAGAGAAGAGGGTCCTGGCCCGGCACTATCTGGACGAGGGGATGAGCAGGGCGGAGGCCGCCCGC